>JBAYYO010000083.1:0-7975 GCA_041672985.1 Syntrophomonas sp.
TGCGTGTCATTCTGAGCGATAGCGAAGAATCTCGTTAGCTAAAAGTCCAATATTACGGACTTCCCAGAGAGATCCTTCGTCGCCTGCAGCTCCTCAGGATGACATTTATGATACTTTTTCAGTGGCCTCCTCATAATGGTGGGGTTTTTAGTGTAACCTTTATTTATGATTTACAGGCTAATAACGCCGCACCGAGAGCACCGGTATACTGACAGGCATCTGACACGATTACCGCACAGCCCAGTTCTTCTTGCAGAGCTCGTTGAACGCCCCGGTTAATAGCTACACCGCCAGTAAAGGCTACTTCTTCTTTTACGCCCATGCGTCTGGCCATAGCGGCCACCCTTTTACCAACTGATTGATGTAAGCCGGCGATTATTCCGCCTTTAGGGTTACCCCGGGCCAGCAATCCAATAATTTCCGACTCAGCAAAAACAGTGCACATGCTGCTGATGGACAACATCTGAGCAGGATCTTCAGCATCACCCAGCTCGCTGACATCCAGGCCTAGAGCGGTGGCCATTACCTGCAGGAACCTGCCGGTCCCGGCCGCACATTTATCATTCATAGCAAAATCCACTACCTGGCCGTTATCACCAACCCGAATGACTTTACTATCCTGCCCCCCAATATCAATAATAGTGCGAACTTGGGGATAAAGCTCTGCTATACCCCGCGCATGACACTTAATTTCAGTAATAGTTTTGTCGGCCTCTTCAAATGCTACCCGGCCATAACCGGTTACAAATATCTGCTCCACTTCGTAACGGTCGACCCCGGATAAATCCAGGAGCTGCCCGATGACTGCCTGTCCAGCATCGCGCGGGCTCCAACCGGTGGCAATTATAGCCCTCCTTTGTAGAGCGCCGTCAATAATGACACCTTTAGTGGCCACCGAGCCTATATCTATACCTATACCAATCATCTCTCCACCATCTCCAACATAGCTTCAATGCGTACTTTTAAACTCTCCAGATCAGATGTGGAATAATCACTTTCCAGATGGAGGTAGGGAAGTCCTTTTTGTTTGACCAATTTACCTACTTCGTAGGCTTCAATATTATAGGTGTGACAAGCCTGCCAGGTCAAATCAATTACCGCATCAACCGTAAAATCGTCAATCATAGTTTGTATAAGTTCCAGGCGATGGGGATTCGGACTCATGCAGGAACAGGGAATAGCCAGATATTTTTCCGCCAGGGCAACAATTGGATCATCACCAGAACAGTCGGTCTCGAGCTCAAGGGTTTTGTACCCCGAACAGTTTTCCATAGCCACGACATGAGCACCCAATTCTTCCGTGAGGCGAATGACCTTTTCACTTCCCAGTCCTACCGGACAACCGGTTAGAAGTACCCTGGGAGCAGGAGTACTAGCAGTTTTAGCGCCGAGACTAACTTCCTGGACCAATTCATTTAGATTATCAATCATTTCCCCCTTATCACTGCTAAAACTCCGCGACCATGCAAATGTAAGCAGTTCCAGCCCGGTCAGTGGGGGAGGATCCGCCCGGTTCAGATCAAACATAGCCTTCATAGCTCTCTTTTCCTGATTAATTACATCGACGGCTTTCCAGATATCCTTATCGCTTATCTCAACATCCAATTCTTTTTCCAGATATGATTTTAAAATTCTAAGTTCTTCCACCCATGCAGCGAATGAAGCCTCAGAATTATTAAGGTGGGGCAGCTGCATCACATGGACCGGTTTAATATCCTGCATAATTTCGAACATTTTCTTTTTTCCGTCGCAGGTGGTCTCCCCTATTACAAGATCAGAAAAGTGGAAAAAGGGACACGTATCAGAAACTGCAAATCCATAGGAGGATTTGATCAATGGGCATAAATTACGGGGCAAGTGCTCTTCCGCGGCGGCGATGGGTTCCTGCCTGGTACCGCATAGTCCCACCGGTATTGCCCCCGCCGCCAGGATGAGTTCCTGGGGGCAGTAGGCACAGTAAACACCGACCACCTTGCGCCCGCTATCCTTAGACTCCTTAATTCTGATCATATTCGCTTCGCGGCTATTGGCAAAACCCTGCATAATTTCATCAAGCATTAGATTGCTCCTCTCCTTCCAATGATATTTACAATCTATCATATATATTTTCATTATAGAAATAACCTTTAGTTATTTATGTCGTTTTCATATATAACTAAGTTTTATACTTTATATGCAGGATAATTCGTTTTAGTCTAGAATATTTGATTAATAGACAATTTTTAAAAAAGGAGTGATTGTGGTTGGACAAGGGGAAAATTTTCATGGTTGTCACCGGGCTTATCATTGGAGGATTAGCGGTTCTTCTGGTAGCCCAGGGCAATCCGGGCAATATGGGGTTCTGTATTGCCTGCTTTTTACGTGATACTGCCGGCGCTCTGGGATTTCATCGGGCTGCTGCAGTTCAATATGTACGGCCTGAATTGATCGGTCTGGTTATTGGGGCTTTTGGGGCCTCATTTGCCGCCGGGGAGTTTAAGAGCCGGGGTGGTTCCTCAACTTTGGTGCGTTTCTTGTTGGGTGTCTTTATGATGATTGGTGCGTTGGTTTTCCTGGGCTGCCCTCTGCGCGATATCCTCAGAATAGGCGGCGGTGACCTTAATGCCGTAGTAGGTCTGGCTGGTTTCATAGTCGGGATCCTGTGGGGTATCTTTTTCCTGAAACGAGGCTTTAACCTGGGCGCGGCCAAAACCGAACCCACCTCAGCGGGTGGATACGTTTACGTCGGAGCTACGGTTCTGCTGCTGGTTCTGCTGCTGGCGGGCATAAGCTTCAATCCGGCCGGGGGTGGACCTTTGTTCTTCAGCACCGTAGCCCCGGGCAGCCTGCGGGCTCCGCTGTGGATAGCTCTGGGAGCTGGCGTTGTGGTTGGCATCCTGGCTCAGAGAGCCCGTTTGTGCTTGAGCGGCGGTTTCAGGGATTTCTTCTTGATCAGGGAAACAGGTCTGTTATTAGCTTATGGCGGTATTTTTCTGGCAGTACTGGTTTTAAATCTCTATCTGGGCAAATTCAATCTAGGGTTTGCCGGCCAACCGGTTGCCCATACCAACCATGTTTTTAATTTCCTGGGTTTATTCCTGGTCGGCCAATGCGCGGTCCTGCTGGGTGGCTGTCCATTAAGACAGATGATCCTGGGCAGCGAGGGCGATATGGATGCGGCCGTGACGGTGGTCGGAATGATGGCTGGTGCAGCCATAGCTCACAACTTTATGCTGGCCTCCAGTGGCAAGGGCAGCACCTCTTTTGGTGAAATTGCTTTGATAGCTGGAATAGTAATTGTCAGCATTATTGGCTGGGCTTATAGGGAGGTGGATGTTTAATATGGATACTCTTGATGTTAGAGGATTGAGCTGCCCTTTGCCAGTGCTCAAGACCAAGAAGGCACTTGATAAGGGAAGTCAGGAATTACAGATTACCGGCAACAGCAAAGTATCTCAAGAAAACGTGAGCAAATTCGCGGTTTCACAGGGCTTTAAAGTGAACTTAGTCAATGAGAATCCTGGCGAATGGACTATTATTATTAAAAAATAATTCAAGGTATTTGGAGCTGCAGGTGTTTATATGCGGTTCCGCACCAACCTAATCGGTTCCATGCCTATTTGTCGGCATGATGACCGGTGGATAACTGAATAACCACGTATAACAAAAGCCTGTGATTGAGCGTACCATGTACGTTTGCTTGAGCAGGCTTTTGCAGCTTAACTGGGTGGTATGTTATAATTACCAGAAAACAGAAGGGACTTGTAATTTGAACAACTTGGATTTTGAATGGGCTCAGACCATTATGGGAACTCTGGGGATTGAAGTCATTGAGTTTTCCCGAGATAGGGTGGTAGCCACGATGCCGGTCACCCCTAAAACCCATCAGCCCTTTGGGATAATGCACGGGGGAGTCTCGGTGGTTATAGCGGAAACGGTGGCATCATCAGGAAGTTATCTCTTCATTGACCGAGAACGTCAGAAGGCAGTTGGTTTGGAGATAAATGCCAATCACATTCGCAGCGTTAGCGAAGGGTATGTGAAGGCCGTAGGAATTCCGGTTCATGTGGGGCGCTCGACACTGGTTTGGGATGTTCGCATCTATGATGAATCCGAACACCTGGTTTGTATCTCCCGCTGTACCATGGCTGTAATTGATAATCCTAATTAATTTATTTAGTCCGTATTATTTATATTGGGTTATGGTGAAGAAAGGGATGGTGTGAATATGAAGCGCGCTAATTGGCTGGCTGCTCTGGCATTGTCCTTCCTGGCGGCATCTGTGGTTATCTACTACATACATTATCTAATCTTCGGGGACTCGGTCTTTATTTTCAAATACTTTGTAGCTCAGATGGGGTTTTTACCGATTTCCACTGCGTTGGTGACAATTGTATTAAATCAGTTGATGGGGAAAAGGGATAAGAATATACGCCTACAAAAACTGAATATGGTTATCGGCGCATTTTATAGTGATGTAGGCACGGATCTCCTCAGATTTATGGCCTCGTTTGACCTTGAGGCCAAGAATTTTGGACAACATCTGAAAATGAATTCAGCCTGGACCAAATCTGATTTTGAGCAGGCTAGAAGAAATACCCACGACATCAATCTGGACAAAACTGTCCTGCCCTCACAACTACTGGAGCTTGATTCTTTTCTATGCCAAAAGAGAGATCATCTCTTGCGCATGCTGGAAAATCCCAACCTCCTGGAACATGAATCTTTCTCGCAGCTTCTGAGGGCTGCATTTCACCTGACCGAGGAATTGGCCAGCAGGCCTGATTTAAGGCAATTGCCGCAGAGTGATTATGCTCACTTAAGGGGTGACATCAGTCGCGTTTATGTATTGTTAATTAATCAATGGCTGGACTATATTGAGAGCTTGAATCAGAACTATCCTTACCTCTTTTCGCTCGCCGTGCGTACTAATCCTTTTGACCCGGAAGCATCCATTGTGGTCATGGAGGAGGAAGGCAGTTACTGACTGTGGTGAGGTTTCTCCCTTAGCCCTTATCCAAAAGACCTTTCGATTCCTTCTTTGCATCGGATGCCACAAATGGAGCGGGGAGGAGCAATCGGGCAACTTAAGGGGATTGAAGGTTTCAGCATCAGACAAATTGTACGAATAGCCGGCCTGACATATCACGAAGTATATAATGCCTAAAAGCCAGACTTAAACGATCAGGAGAACCGTCCGAGACTACTGAAAAAGTATCATAAATGTCATCCTGAGGAGCTGCAGGCGACGAAGGATCTCTTTGGGAAGTCCGTAATATTGGGCCTTTAGCTAACGAGATTATTCGCTATCGCTCAGAATGACACGCAAAAGAGCACTTTTTCAGCAGTCTCGAGCCATTCCCTTGGTTGTATTCCCTAGCAGATTCGGGGCAGGTGCTCTCCTTCCAACATGCCCAGAATGCGCTGGGCACCTAATTCGGTCTGGATTAAGACCATACCTGCTGGTTCGGACCTAACCTCACCCAGCCGGGTAGCTCCGGCGGCTTCGGGTATCGTCTGTAAATCCGCTATTATCTCCGCAGCCCTTGCCGGGTCCACAACGATAACCATCTTGCCCTCATTGGCCATATAGAGTGGATCCAAACCCAGCATATCACAGGCTCCTTGTACAACCGGAGAAACCGGTATTAGTTTTTCATCCACCAACATACCCTTTCCTGACTGCTGGGCCAATTCATTTAATACCGTCGCCAGACCGCCCCGGGTGGGGTCCCGCATACATTTGACATCGCTGCCGTATTTCTCCAGGACTTTTCCGATCCCCACCAGGGCTGCACAGTCACTCACGGCGGGCGTGGCGAAACGCAAACCTTCCCGCTGGGCCAGAATAGCCAATCCGTGATCACCTACCGGACCGGTCACGATGATCTGATCGCCAGTCTGAATGCGGCTGGGCCGATAATCTATCCCATCTGGTATAACACCAATACCCGTGGTATTGATAAAGATAAGGTCAGCGCTGCCCTTTTCGACTACCTTGGTATCCCCGGTTACCAGGCTGACGCCAGCTTCGCGGGCAGTGGCAGCCATGGATTGGGCTAATCTCTCCAGGTCAGCGAGGGGCAACCCTTCCTCGATGATCATAGCGGTCGATAGATAAAGCGGACGCGCTCCACAGGCCACCAGATCATTCACGGTTCCACATATAGAAATCTTGCCTATATCTCCTCCCGGGAAAAACAGGGGGGTAATGACAAAGGAATCCGTAGACATCGCCACCCGCCCCGGGGGCAGGTCAAGCAGAGCTCCATCCAGCATGGGATCGAGGAAGCGATTGTTCCAGGTCCTTTTGAATACTTGCTCTATCAACTCCTGACTCATAAGACCACCGCTGCCATGCGCCATTAACACTCTGTCTGTTTTCATCTAATCTCTTCCTTTCACTGGGGTATAACGGTAGTAGGCCGCACAGGAGCCTTCCTGGGATACCATACAGGGCCCAACTGGCCGGAGTGGAGTGCAGGCTCGGCCGAACAAAGCGCAGTCGGGGGGAGTAAGTTTACCAGTTAGAACCTCACCGCAGGCACAGCCTTTGATAGGTATCTCTTCCATCTCGGAAATGTTAAATTTTAACCGGGCATCCATCCCTGCATATGCTTCTTTTAATCCCAATCCGCTGGCAGGAATAACTCCTAAACCACGCCATCGAGCCGGGATCGGTTCGAAAATCCGTTCGATGGTTTGCCGGGCGATAGGATTACCTTCTTCTTTTACTACCCGGCGATATTGAATTTCCGCCTTTGCTTCCGACTTGAGGATTTGTCTAATTAACATATAAATGCCTTCCAGAATATCCAGAGTTTCAAAACCGGTAATAACACAGGGTTTTCCATATTTGGCGGCCAGAATATCGTAGGGCTTTACCCCGATTACGGCCGAAACATGACCGGGACAGATTAAACCATCCACCTTAATCTCGGAATCAGAAAATATGAGCTCTAGAGCCGGCGGAACCAATTTGTGCAGCGAGAAGACCGAAAAGTTATCAAGCCCTTCTTCCCGGGCCTGTTCTATGGTAATACCAATTGCCGGGGTGGTTGTTTCAAAGCCAATTCCCAGAAATACCACTTCTTTAGAGGGATTTTCCCGGGCAATTTTCAGAGCATCCAAGGGTGAATAGGCAATCCTTACATCAGCGCCCTGGCTGCGTTCTTCTTGTAAGTTGCTCCTGGTACCAGGCACCCGCATCATATCACCAAAAGTTACCAGGATTATATCCTGGTTCTGTACCATCTCTATTACAGCATCGATATCCCCCTGGGAAGTCACACATACTGGACAACCTGGTCCGGACAGCAACTTGATATTGGGCGGCAGTAGTTCCCGAATCCCACTTTTGGCAATGGCCATGGTGTGTGTCCCACAAACTTCCATTAAAGAAATCTGTCTGGTCTCAGCTTTAATCGCCTGCAATAATTGCTGCTGATAATTTTGCAATTTACTCATAGGGAATCAATTCCTGCAGATATTGCATGGTTTCCCGGGCGATGCTTTCATCAATTATCTCCATCGCAAAGCCTGCATGTACCAACACATACTGATTAATTTCTACTTCCGGGGTAAGTCGGATACTGATTTCGGTTTGGTTGCCGTTCACATCCACCCGGGCCACTTGATTTTCTATTAACTCAACTACTTTAGCAGGTACCCCTAAACACATCCTTTATACACCTCACTCGCTATAATTGCCTGTCCCAGCGATATACCCCCATCTCCGGCCGGAACCTGATGGTGGTTATACACCCTAAAACCCTGCTCTGTTAATAATCGGGTTAGTCTTACCAGCAATACCTGATTGTAGAAGACACCCCCACTTAGAACCACCTGATTAAGACCGGTCTCACCCCTGAGCTTCAGCAGCATAGCCGAGAACATCTCCACCAGCGTCAGATGGAATTTTTGTGCTATGCTGCCCACAGTTTTCTTCTGTCGCAGATCAGTCAGCAGTTCACCCCACATCGGCAATATATCCATT
>JBAYYO010000084.1:0-7965 GCA_041672985.1 Syntrophomonas sp.
TGCCGGAGACACTATTCTGGGTTCCGATGACAAGGCTGGCGTGGCGGCAATTTTGGAGGCTTTGCAGGTAATTCTGGAAAATGGACTCGATCATCCTCCCCTGGAATTGCTTTTTACGGTAAGTGAAGAACAGGGTCTGCTGGGTATCAAGAACTTTGATTTTTCTAAATTAGCTGCTGAATATGGTTATGTGCTGGACAGCGGAGGAGCTCCGGGAACTATCGTTATACAATCGCCCTGTCAGAATGAAATCGAATACCGGGTACAGGGCAGGTCGGCTCATGCGGGTATTAATCCCGAGGATGGAATTAATGCCATACAGATTATGGCCCGGGCTTTAGCAAAAATGCCCTGCGGCAGATTTGATGATGAAACCACCTGTAATTTTGGTATCATTGAGGGGGGACTGGCGCGCAATATAGTCCCGGCGAGTTGTTGGGTCAAAGGTGAGGCCCGGAGTCTGACACGCACCAAGTTGGATGAATTGACTGCCGCCCTGCTCGATATCTTTAAGACCGAAGTCCTGAAAAACGGTGGTAATCCAGAGGTTGAGACAGTCCTGCTTTATCCGGAAACTGCCCTGCAGCCAGATGAAGAAGTAGTTAGGCTGGCTGTAAGGGCGGCAGATAAAATAGGGATAAAAAGTGAGCTGTTAAGTACAGGCGGGGGAAGCGATGCCAGCATCATCAATGGCCATAACATTCGCTGTGCCAATCTGGGTATAGGTATGAACGCAGTGCATACCACCGACGAGTTCATACGCATTGAGGATTTAGTAAACGATGCTCGTTTGGTTTTGAGTATTATTGAAGAAGCGACCCGATCATAGGGTGTAAACAGAATGCGATTTAAACTGGAAGGGGCATAATGATTATAGCTCCCATGCTGATGAAATGTCCTCGGGCGGCATAATTTCGCCATATAGGGCCTTACATACTTATCAGCTTAAACGTATTTTAACAAAGTCTTGCAGAGTGGTTTCCGGCGGGTATGCGGACAGGATATTCATCAGATCCTGCCAGGGGCCGGAAAAGCAGAATCCCTTTTGATACACCAATAACTCCATCTCATATCACCTCAAACCAAGTGTATGCAGCTAATGGTAAATATATGCAGGAGGAATGGAAAGACATGGATTTTACAGAAAAGACCCTGGACAGCCAGAGAATATTTGCGGGTAGAATTATCAAGGTGCGAGTCGATACAGTAAATCTGCCTGATGGAAGGCAGAGTACCCGCGAAGTGGTTGAACATTCGGGTGCCGTAGCAATCGTTGCGCTGGATAATGACAATAATATAATTATGGTTCGACAGTATCGGAAACCAGTAGAAGGAGTATTGTTAGAGATACCTGCTGGTACGCTAGAGGAGAATGAAGACCCACTGGTTTGCGCCCAGCGCGAGTTGAAAGAGGAGACAGGCTTTACGGCAGAACACTGGGAAAAGATACTATCCTACTATAGTACCCCTGGTTTCACTGATGAATATCTTCATCTATATCTAGCTTCCGGGTTAACTGGAGGAGAAAAAGCATTAGACATTGATGAGTTTGTAGAAACGATTCATTTGCCGTTGCAGGATGCCTATAATAAGATCTTTGATGGGCAAATTGTTGATGGCAAGAGTATTATAGGAATTCAATATGCTATGTGTAAACGATAGAAATCTCTATGCTGATCTTCATATTCATATTGGAAGTGCCCGGGGGAGGGCAGTGAAAATTACAGCATCACGCAGCTTACAGCTAAGATCTATAATCTATCAGGATGCACCCTTAAAGGGCTTGGATGTAGTTGGTATAGTAGATGCAGGCAGTATGCTGGTATCGGCTGAACTGGAAGAAATGCTGCATGCAGGAGATTTAGTAGAGTTAGACAAAGGTGGTTTTTTGGCCCGCAACGGCGTATTGTTGATTGCGGGCTGTGAAGTGGAGAGCAGGGAAGGAGTCCATTTAATAAGCTATCTACCTGGTTTAGCAGCGATAAAAAGCTGGCAGCAATTTCTGAAAACCAGGGTACATAATATGCAGTTATCCACCCAGCGGGTGAATGCCAGCATTATGGATATTGTGAAAATTACTGAGGGCCTGCAGGGCATCTTCTGCCTGGCCCACGCCTTTACACCCCATAAAGGGGTTTATGGAATGTGGACTGATAAGCTGGCCCGACAAATTGGTGCAGGCATTAATCACATCAAGGTATTGGAACTGGGTTTGAGTTCTGATACTGACATGGCCGATACCTTAACAGAAACCCGGCACTTTACATATGTATCAAATTCAGATGCGCATTCATCACCCAATATAGGCAGGGAATTCAATCGATTAGAGATGACAAACAAAGACTTTCAAGAACTGCGCCTCTGTTTGGAAAATAAAGATGGCCGCCGGGTTGTAGCTAATTATGGATTGCATCCTCGTCTGGGCAAATATCACCGGAGTTTTTGTCCGCTTTGCGATAAGATTAGTGAGGAAGATCCTCCGGTTACCTCCTGTAGTTTTTGTGGGAATCCCAAAATAGTGATGGGCGTCTATGATCGAATCGTTGCGATTCGGGATCAAGATAACTGTCATCATCCCGAAGGCAGGCCGCCTTACTTTTATCGAATACCATTAAAAGATCTACCCGGGATTGGTCCCGTGACGTATAATAAATTACGGCAAGCTTTTGCAAACGAAATAGAAGTGATGGAAACCGTTCCTATTGAGGATATAAGCCGGATAACAGGAGAGAAAACTGCCGCGGTTATAAATGATATGCGTTTAGGGCGCTTGAGCATCAGCCCGGGAGGCGGCGGTAAATATGGTAAGGTCAGCCAGGATTCCAGCGGCCATTGATACTATCCGGGAGAGTTGGCGGTATCGATGCCTGGCATTACTTAACATTCTGAACATAACAGCAGGGGGTAATTAATTTGAAACCGATTTATGTTATTGGGCACAAAAACCCTGATATTGATTGCATTGCAGCTGCGATTGCTTACAAGGTCTACAAACAGAGTACCGAAAAAGGCCTTTATCTAGCTGCGGCGGCCAGCGAATTGAACCAGGAAACTAAATGGCTGTTGGATTACCTGGAGTTAGAGCATCCTCAAATAATTAATGATGTGGGCACCAGAGTAGAAGATTTGCTGGATGAGGAACTGCCTATGTATACTGGTGCGGACACTACGCTGGTAGAACTGGGCAACATCATGCGTACCAATAATATTAAAACCTTAGCGGTTCTGGATGAAAAACAAAGATTTCTGGGTTTGATTACTATTGGTGATATAGCTTTGCTTTTTATGGACGCTCTGGGAAGCGGGCGTGAAATCGAGCGGAGCCCTGAAATATTGAGGGAATTATTGGAACAGAAATCCGGTAATATTATGAAGACCAGGGATTTGATTCTGTTTGAACCATACGAAAAGGTGGATGAAGCCAGAAGAAACATGCTGGCCAGCCGCTATCGCAATTACCCGGTGGTGGACGAGGGGAACCGTTATCTCGGTATGATTTCCCGTTATAATCTTCTGCAGATGAAGCGCAAGCAGGTCATATTGGTGGATCATAATGAGAAAAAACAAGCTGTAGATGGTATTGAGGAAGCAGATATATTAGAAATAATAGACCATCATCGGGTGGGAGATTTACAGACTCTGTGGCCTATTTATTTTCATAATGAACCGGTGGGGTCAACATCCACACTGGTTGCCGAGAAGTTTTTGCAGAATAGGGTCTACATGACCACCAGTGTAGCTGCCTTGCTTTTAGCGGGGATAATGTCAGACACCATGATTTACAAATCCCCTACGACCACCAGCAAAGACGAAGAAATAGCTCGGGAGCTGGAGCGCATATCTGGTTTCGAGGCCCTGGCCTGGGGTAAGAAAATATATTCCGAAACCAACCGGGTTGATAAACAGTCTGATGAAGAGGTCATTAGTGAAGACCTGAAAGAATATGTCAGCGGTAAGGATACTTTTGCCATCAGTCAGGTGGAAACAGTGGATTTGGCCGCTTTTGGTAAACGCCGGGACAACCTGGTCAAAACTATGGAAAACATGTGTGATCGTAAGGGTTATGTTTTGATGTGTCTGATGGTAACTAACATTTTTGAGGACGGGACCGAAATCATCATTGCAGGTAAAAAACGGGCCCTGGTTGAGCAGGCTTTCCAACATGAACATGTAAACGGCGGGATTTTCCTGCAGGGGGTTCTCTCCCGTAAAAAACAGGTCGTCCCGGTGATTTACCAGACCCTGCGTAAGGAGCAGGTAGTATAAAATAGTATGAATATTGAATTCCTAAAATGCAAGTGGATTAGTTCTGATAGAATCTGAAATTAGACTAATCCACTCTTTTCGATTCCTATCCCATCTTCTGAGTCTCTCCGTTTTTTCGCCTTCAACTTCTTAACAACCATACTCCCCTATATAAAGCCTCCTTCGTACCGAAGGTGTTAGCGTGAGGGGTGGTTATGGATAAATATAAAGCCTCCTTCGTACGGTTCTCCCCCACCACTATTCCCCCAGCCGTAACCTGACTCATACGCAGATGTAGAAAATTATCCGGGATTGATTTTGGGGGACAAATTGAAGGGAGTATTAATGGAGCCATTCTTTTTTGCATAAAGTTGACATTGACTAAATATTATTGGAAAGAGAAGTCCCTACAACAAAATATTGGCCAGGAAAGGAATTCAGATGAAACTTAAACACAAGCTGAAACAGCATGTAAGTGAAAATCGATGGCAGTATTTGCTGATCGCTCTTATTTTCGTGGCAGGCATATTAGTAGGTGATTACAAGGCACTGGGACTGGCCAGCGGTGTGAAGAGTCATTTGTTAGCTTTAATTGATGATTATTTGAAAGGGGGAACGAACGCTGACCTGGATAAGCAGGTTATTCTATGCAATTCGTTCATTAACCAGGGCAAGAGCATCATAGCCGTGTGGTTTCTGGGTTTAACCATAATTGGGATGCCCCTGATACTGGGGGTAGTGTTTTTAAAGGGTTTTTCCCTGGGGTTTACAATAAGTTTTCTGGTCAAGGAAAGAGCTGTGTCAGGAATCTTAATAAGTATTCTTTCCATTTTGCCGCAGAACCTGGTTTACATACCACTGCTTATCATATGGTCCGTGGTGGGGATCAATTTCTCAATTTACATCGCCAGGGCCCGGCCTGGAGGTGTGATTCCCCTGGGGAGGCAGGTTATGAGCTATACCCTGCTCATGCTGGTTTTTCTAGGTATAGTATTGATAGGAGCCCTAATAGAAGCTTATCTATCACCGTGGTTTCTGGGTTTATTTATTTAAGGGGGAGGTCTAATGAAAATGATTATTGTGGTAGGAAAATGGAAGCAAAAACTGATCCGCCTGGCAACTTTAATGCTGATAATAGCCATATTTGCAGCTGCCATCCCATTGATATCGGGTATCTTTTATGAAAAAGTACCGGCATTTAGCGGTTGGATGAAAGATGAAAATCCCACCGGCAACCCGATGCGGGTAGAGAAAGCCCCTCAGAGCACCGAGTTTAACCAAAAAATTGATCAGTTTGTGATCAAGCTACAAACCTTTTACCATGAGGAAAAGGAATAAAGATTAAAAACCCAATAATGCTTAACGAAACAAGCAGACCCGCTGGCATTATTATTTCAAGGGTATCGGCAGGAATAAAGGGTGTTAGTGTCTAATTGGAAAAAGAAAAACAGGAGTAGGGCTGTGGACAAATGTATAGTGGCTTTCATGGATTATATCCAATATGAGAAAGGCCTGTCAGCTAATACCCAGGCGGCCTATAAGCGGGACCTCCAAAAGTTTACGGAATACCTGCATAAAAACAGTCAGGTGGACAAATGGGAGGATATAAATAAAAAGCATATCATTAATTATCTGTCCTGGGAGATGGACCAAAAGGCAGCCAATTCCAGTGTGGCCCGGGGCTTTTCCAGCCTAAAGGGATTGTTTAAATTCCTGGTGGCAGAAGAGTATATTACTCTGAATCCCACCACTGATATGGAAACTCCCAAAATTAAGCGCAAACTGCCCCAGGTTTTAACTATTGAAGAAGTGGACAAACTAATGGAACAGCCGGATGTCCTGCTCCCGTTGGGATTACGGGACCGGGCTATGATGGAATTAATGTATGGTACCGGGATAAGGGTATCAGAACTATTATCCCTGCAATTGGAGGACATCAATGTAATGGCTGGATTCCTGCGCTGTTTGGGCAAAGGGCAGAAGGAACGCATTATTCCGGTCACCCAGACTTCCATACTCTGGGTGCAAAGATACCTGGCCCGATCCCGCAATATTCTATTGAAGGGACACATGGAACGGACTATGTTTCTTAATGCCCATGGCAGAAAACTGAGCCGACAGGGATTCTTCAAAATCCTGGCTCAACATGGTGTTAAAGCTGGGATTGAGAAGGATTTAACGCCGCATACGCTGCGCCACTCCTTTGCTACCCACCTGTTGGAAAATGGAGCGGATTTGCGGGCGGTACAGGAAATGCTGGGTCATTCCGATATATCTACAACCCAGATATACACCCACCTAACCAAAAGTCGCTTGCGCGAAGTGTATCACCAATGCCACCCCCGAGCCTAATTAGTCCTGGGTTAATTATTTATAGGGGACGTCCTTTGTATTTAGATATAGATGTTAATCATTATCAACAACTATTTATAATAGGGGAGGGAACAATTAATGGGTAAAAGGGCTATATTAATCGTGCTGGATAGTGTGGGGATAGGTGCTGCTGAGGATAGTTGCCTGTACGGGGATGAAGGATGCAATACCCTTAAAAATACCGCCGCTGCCTGCGGGGGGCTTAAAATGCCGAATATGCAGGCTATAGGACTTGGCAACCTGGATGAACTGCCCGGAATTAAACCAGTGTCCCCAGCCAGTGGAGCATATGGCAAAATGGTGGAAAAATCCAAAGGCAAAGATACTACTACCGGCCACTGGGAAATGATGGGCATAATCCTGGAAGAACCTTTCCCAACCTACCCTGATGGTTTCCCCGCTCATTTGGTCAATGCATTTGAAAAACTGATCGGGCGTAAGACACTGGGTAATGTGGTGGCCTCCGGTACCGAAATTATAGCGCGGCTTGGTCAGGAACACATGGATACCGGCTGCCCCATTATATATACATCAGCGGATAGTGTATTCCAGATCGCTGCCCACGAAGGGATAATACCGTTGGAAGAACTGTACCAGATGTGCCGTATAGCTCGGGAACTGTTAACGGGTGAACATGGGGTGGGCAGAGTTATAGCGCGGCCTTTCATCGGTGAACCTGGTAATTTTGTGCGTACCCCCCATCGGCATGACTTTTCTTTGGAACCGGGCAGAAACATTCTGGATAGTATCATCGCTGCTAACCAAAAGGTAGTGGGGGTAGGGAAAATAAATGACATATTTGCGGGCCGCGGGGTTACTGAAACCCATCCCACCGTGAATAACCGGGACAGTATGAAAAAAATTTTAGATATACTTAATAATGACTTTACCGGTCTGATCTTTGCCAATCTCATTGATTTTGACCAGTTGTACGGGCATCGCAATGATGCGAAGGGATATGGGCAGGCTTTGGAGGAGTTTGACCAATGGCTGCCTGAGCTAATGGGGGCGATGAAGGCAGAAGATATGCTGTTTATTTCCGCTGATCATGGCTGTGATCCCACCACTATCGGCACAGATCATACTCGTGAACATGTGCCGATACTGGTGTGGGGGGCCCAGGCCCAAGCTGGTATTGATTTGGGGGTACGCTCCTCTTTTGCCGATTTGGGCCAAACTATTGCCGAATTTTTGGGAGTCCAGACCGATGTTACGGCTGGGCAGAGCTTCTATGGGCTTATAAGGGGTTAAGGCATGAATATACAAGATATCATTTTAAAAAAACGCAATGGTGAGGAAATGAATACAGCGGAAATAAGTTTTCTGGTCAAGGGAATAAGCGACGGA
>JBAYYO010000085.1:0-7931 GCA_041672985.1 Syntrophomonas sp.
TATCTACGTTGTTATTAGGATTTTAGCTATTAAATAAATTAGTGCTTTAAAATTGGGTTTCCCTAAATTTGCAATATTAATTATGAGTTATTTTAAAAGTTATAAAGAAAACCCAATGTACTCGTACTTGGTAATGCTTGTTATGGCATCGGCTATTGGTTATCAAGGATGGCAAACCTTGTTTAATAACTTTGCAGTTGATACCATTGGCCTTAATTCCCTTCAAGTTGGTGCAATTCAATCAGTAAAAGAAATCCCAGGTTTTTTAACCTTTTTTGCTGTATTTATTTTACTTATTGTTGCTGAACACCGTTTTGCAGCATTGTCTATAATTATTCTAGGTATTGGTAACATTATGGTTGGGATATTTCCCTCATTTAGTGGACTATTAATGACAACTCTAACCTTATCTATTGGGTTCCATTATTTTGAAACATGCAATCAATCACTTACTCTGCAGTATTTTGCAGGTGAAAGAGTTCCGATAGTGCTAGCAAAGTTAAAAAGTTATACAGCAATGGGTAATATTGGTGTTGGAATCTTTATTTGGATAATATCTAAATATCTGGTAATAAATAATATATTTATAATTATTGGAGTTGTTGTTATTTTAATAGGCCTCTATTCTTTCACAAAAAATCCTTTAGATAAAACTTTACCTCTGCAACATAAAAAGTTAATAATAAGAAAAAAATATTGGCTCTTTTATGTTCTTAACTTATTGAGTGGTGCACGGAGACAAATTTTTATGGTATTCTCAGTTTTCCTTTTGGTTCAGAAATACCATTTTTCGGTAGCATATATCACGGCTCTATTTATAATTAACAATATAATTACGTTTTTTTTAAGTCCAGTAATTGGCAAAGCTATTAATCGTTATGGAGAGCGCATTATGCTCACTATTGAGTATTCGGGATTACTCTTAGTATTTATGGGTTATGCACTTGTAGAAGATCCACATTTTGCCACTGCAATGTATCTGGTAGATAATCTATTTTTTAGTTTTGTTATTTCTATCAATTCATATTTCCGGAAACAGGCCGATCCTAAAGATATTGCGCCGTCTATGTCGGTTGGTTTTACTATAAATCATTTAACGGCTGTTATTTTGCCTATAGTTGGTGGCCTTTTATGGATGATTAGTTGGCGCATTCCGTTTTTTGCTGCGGCAGGATTGTCGCTTCTTTCGCTATTTTTCGCTCAAAAGGTAAAAACAAACAAAGAAATTCCTAAATTACAACAAATCGAATAATGATTTTCTTATTTTTGTGTGATTGTTCAATTCTATAAATTAGGTAGGAAAATTTTGGGAAGTATTTTAACTGGAGTACATTTACATTTGGTTGGCAGAGCGTAAATATATTATTATAAACTACAAATCTATTTTTATGGGGGGCAATATGGGGAGTGTTATATTCATGTCAAAATGTCAATGGTATGAAATATGCTACGTAATATTTTTAACTAAAAAACAATCCTCAATAGTTGAGATATGAAGAGGGTTCTATTTTTTATTTCATTGTTTAATTAAAAATTTCAAATAATGTTCTTTAAGTCAATTCTATCGTATTCATTTATAATATGGTTCCTCGTTTTTCCGGGAGCTAGTGTGTTTGCTCAGGAGCAAAATGAGCTTAATATTACTTTTGCTCAGGCATATGAACAGATGCAAGGGAATAGTCATATATTGAAACAATCGGGATACTTGGAGAAAGAAAAAGAAGCAGAACGAAAAGCTTTGACAGGCTTGCGTATGCCACGTGTCTCAATTTCTGTTAATGCTGTACAAATGTCGGAATCACTGGAGTTAGATTTGACTCCGGTGCGTGATGCTATTGATCCGTTGTATAGTGCATTGGGAAATTACGGAGTTTTCTCGGGAGTTCTTAATCCCGATCCCGCTACCTCTTCAATTATGCCTATTTTGCCCGATAATATTAGTACTCAAGTAGTGCGGGGAAAATTACTAGAAGGACAGACAGCGATTAATGAAGCTGAATGGGTGAAGACTATTCAGGAAAAACGGTTTTTGGCTGTAAATGCAAATTTGATTTGGCCACTTTATACCGGTGGTAAAATTAATGCTGCCATTAAGGCTTCTGAAATTGAAAAGAAAGAAGCTGAATTAAATAGTCAATTGAAAAGAAACGAATTGTTGAGCGAGCTAGTTGTTCGTTATTACGGACTTTGTCTTGCACAACAAGCGGTAAAGGTGAGAGAGCAGGTACTGGATGCCATGAATAAACATTTGTACGATTCACAAAAATTATTGGAACAGGGACAAATTGCAAGGGTGCAGTTTCTTCATGCACAAGTGGCTGTTTCCGATGCCGATCGCGAACTTAAAAAAGCAAAACGTGAAATGGAAATTGTAGAGCGTGCGTTACAAAATACTATTGTTTCCGATGAATCGGTTTCTATTAAAACTCTGAGCCCTTTATTCTTTTTAAAAGAAATTGAAAATGAAGCCATGTTTATTGAGCTGGCAAAAAATAATAATACACATATGAAGTTGGTCCAATCTAAGAAAGAGTTGGCCAGTGTGGGTGTTAAGCTTGAACAAAGTAAATATTTACCCGATGTTGCACTTTTAGGAACCTATGATTTAGTGAATAAAGATCTCTCGCCTTATTTGCCCAAATGGACCGTTGGTTTGGGGATGAAATGGACATTGTTTGAGGGCAATGCTCGTCCAAGAAAATTACAGTCGGCAAAATATAAGCAAAATCAGGTAGAAGAAGCCGGATTAAAAATAGAAGAAGATATATTGACAGGTATACGTAAATATCATCAAGAGCTTGCTATGCAAAGCGAACAAATTGAAAGTTTAGAAAAAACACTTGAGTTTGCTAATTCATATTGCGATAGTCAGGAAAAAGCTTTTAGTGAAGGTCTTGCCTCTTCGTCGGATTTGGTAGATGCCAATTTGTTGGTTGCCAAAACTAAAATAGACCGTTTACAGGCTATGTATAAATATGACACATCGTTGGCGAGCCTGCTTCAGCTTTGCGGGCAGCCGCAGCTTTTTAACAGTTATCTTGCAAGCGAGAACGCCATTAACGAATCACTTTAAAATTAAGAAATAGTTATAGCAATGAAAAAAACACGAAATTTTATAATCGGTTTGTTCTTTACAAATCTGCTGATTTTTTTGCTTTACACCACTTGGCTCATTACTAACCCAATTTCATTAGAATTACAGGGAGAGATTGAGGCTACGCAATTTAGGATAAGTTCGAAAATTCCGGGTCGTATAGACAGTATTGCCGTTAAAAAAGGGCAGAAGGTTGCTAAGGGAGATTTTCTCTTCTCTATAAAAAGCCCTGAGATTGAAGCCAAATTGCTTCAGGTAACAGCTTTACGAAATGCAGCTCAGGCACAAAGCCAAAAAGCACAAAATGGTGCTCAAAAAGAAGATATTTATGCTGCCTATAGCATTTATTTGAAGGCCGAAGCAGCAGCTCGCTTGTATGAAAAAACATACAAGCGTATAGAGAGTCTATTTAATGATGGTGTGGTTCCCGAGCAGAAAAAAGATGAAGTAGAAACTCAAATGAAAGCAGCCCGTGAAACGGCAAATGCTGCGAAGTCGGTATGGGAAAAAGCACAAAAAGGGGCTCGTCCAGAAGATAAAAAATCGGCAGCCGAGTTGGTTAATCAGGCCGAAGGAGCTATTGCCGAAGTGGAAGCATATCTGGCTGAAACGCGGATTACCTCAAGTGCCTCTGGTGAAGTGTCCAATATTCTAGTTGAAAATGGAGAACTAGTACCTACCGGATTTCCGGTAATTACTGTTTTGGATTTGACCGATAATTGGGCTACCTTTTTTGTACGCGAAAACTTGCTTCCAGATATTGATATGGGAACAGAGATAAAGGCAGTGATACCTGCAATTGGCAATCAGGAAGTATTGATGAAAATCAATTATATCAGTCCAATGGCAGACTTTGCAAACTGGTCTGCTACTAAAACATCGGGAAGTTTTGATGTACGTTCGTTTGAAATACATGCTATTCCTGTGAAACCTATTGCCAAATTGCGCCCTGGAATGAGTGTACTTGTAAACTGGAAACAATTTAAAAAATAAATGATTGTGCCAGATAAAAAATCATTTTTTAAGACGAATCCTCTATTCAAGGTTTTGCTTCGCGAAATAGAGCGGATGTCAAAATCGTCGGTTTATTTGTTTACAACATTGGTTGGGCCACTGTTTGCATTTGTGGTACTGTTGGCTATTTTTTCTGATGGTATTCCTTCAAATCTTCCTATTGGCATTGTTGATATGGACAATACGGTTCTTTCGCGAAAGATGAGCCAATGGGTTGATGCCACTTCCGAAACAGAAATTGTATTTCGTTCACCAAATTTGAACGAAGCCCAACACGAGCTAATGACAGGTAAGATACAGGGAATTGTGCTTATCCCTGAAGGAACTGAAAAGGAAATATTAAAAGGATCGGGGCAAATAGTTCCTGTTTACATAAACAATACAAACATTCTCATTGGAGGCTATTTACAAAAAGGTATTTACAAGGCCTTAGCTACTTTGTCTAGCGGTATAAAACTTCAAATAGAGATGAAAAAAGGAAGAAGTCTTGAACAAGCAATGGCAAATATATATCCGATTAATACACACCAGCATGTTCTGTTTAATCCCTTCGGGAATTATGCGTATTTTCTTTTAAGTGCTCTATTTCCTCTGCTTATTGTGCTATTTACTATGCTCTCTACTATCTATGCTACTGGAATTGAATTGCGCGAAGGTACAGGCCCCAATTGGCTAGACCATGCCGACGGAAGTATAATAGTGGCTCTTGTGGGGAAACTTATTCCATATACACTTTTGCTTAGTATCAATATGATTGTAATGAATATGATTTTGTTTGTTCAGATGGGGACACCTTTACATGGTAATTTCTTTTTGATTATGTTTGCCGAGGTTGTATTAATACTTGCCTATCAGATGTTGGGGGTTTTTATTGTTGCAATTACTGCAAATCTGCGGCTAAGTCTATCGCTGGCAACTGCATATTCAATGATGGCACTTACGTTTGCTGGACTTACTTTTCCTAGGTTTTCGATGCCTTTATTGGCAAAGGTATTCTCTTTGTTGTTCCCATTTACCTATTGGGTAAGAATTTTTATTTCGCAGGCTTTTCGTAGCGAACCTATATTAAACGGAATACTTCCTATTGGTGCAATGGTGTTGTTTATATTAGCATCGGTTGCATCCTTGCCGCGATTGAAACGATTGCTTAGTAACGAAAAGTACTGGGGTAAAATTTAAAAAAAAATGTTCAAAAAAATCTACAATATAATTAGTTTAACTGGGTATTTTTTCCTGAGAGAGGTTAGAGCTATTAGAAAAGATAGTGGCGCTCTATTGATATTATTAGGGGCTCTGGTTATTTATCCACTTGTCTACTCAATCGCTTATCAAAAGGAATTAGTGCGTGAGTTAAAAACGATTGTAGTAGATCAGGATAAAAGCAGTAGCAGTGAACGTCTGTCTATGTTTATCAATGAGGCGGAAGAGATAATGGTAGTTGGTGAAGTAAGTAGCATGGACGAGGCGCAAAAACTATTTGAAGAGGGTAAGGCTTCAGGTATTTTGTTTATTCCAAAGGGCTTCGAAGCCGATTTGTTTTCTGGTAGACAAGCCGATGTAGCGGTGTATGCCGATGGAAGTTATTTTATGTTGTATAGGCAGATGATCTCTGGATCTATGAAAACAATTCAAACTTTTGCTGCTGGTATTGAAGTGAAAAAAATGATGCTGCAAGGCATGCCATATAAACAGGCTATTAAGTCCCGTGATCCGATTTCGGCCGATTTCCATTTTTTGTTCAATTCGAGCGGAGGTTACGGAAGTTTTATCATGCCTGGTTTAATAATAATTATTATTCAACAGACGCTTCTGATTGGCATTGGTATGTTGGGAGGCACAGAAAAAGAAAAAGGGCGATTTTCATATCTAATTCCTAAAAAATTATCTAAGCACGAAGTGGTTCCTATTCTATTGGGCAAGTCTTTGGCTTATTTGATTCTTTATTTGTTTAATTGTGTAGTTACCATGTTGTGGTTTTACAACTGGTTCGATTATCCAGATCAAGGCAACTATTTTCATTTGTTAATGTTGGTAATCCCTTTTTTATTATCGACTATTTTCCTGGGTATTACTCTATCTGTTTTATTCAGAAAACGAGAGTCATCAATCATGTTTATGGTGTTTTTATCACTCATTGTGATGTTTTTAAGTGGTATCTCATGGCCAAGTTATTCCATTCCACCTTTTCTGTATTATCTGGCTCATATTTTCCCAACCACACCAATGATACCTGCCTATCTGCGAATGCGCATTATGGGTGTAGATTTCTCTTCTATTAAACATGAATATTTTATAATGTTAATTCAAATGATAGTCTATTTTATTACGGCATATCTAGCCATATTTTGGTCTTCGAAACATAGGGCTAAAGAGATGTCTGTCATTAATAAAGAATAATACTCATTTCTAATCTCAATAAATCGAGATTTTAAAACGAAATGTTACCATCAAGTTAGAAAAATCAGATGCAACTATTAGAGATAGATTGTGACTGGTTATCACATAACGTATATTTAAGCTATTTAAATAATAGCAGAATTAAAAATAAATACCATGTTTTGGAAAGGAAAAAATCAACGAAACAAATTTCAACAAAGAAGGGTGAACACATCGCAGTTTGGTGTTTGTATTTGTCCTCAATGTAATTATTCAATTACTCATAAACGCGGAGTGCCTTGTTTTACATTAATGTGTCCTAACTGCAACATTCCACTTGTTAGACAAGTAGTATCTGAAAATAGTAATAACCAACAAGTTCCCAATAATAAAAGCAAAAGTTCAAGTTTTCCAAGCGTTGATACAGAACTTTGTATTGGTTGTGGAACATGTGTAAGTATATGTCCTTCTGGTGCTATTCAAATGGAAGATGGCAAAGCCAAAATATGTATAGAAAACTGTAAGAAATGCAGAGCATGTGTAAATAATTGTCCAGTAAAAGCAATCACATAAAATATGTTAGACAATTAACTATAGTTTGAAAGTTTTTTTTGGCTAAGATTATGAAAAAGGAGTGTGTAATTCTTAGAAAATATTTTAATAAGTACTAAAATGATAAAACAACTTACCCATTTTGAAAAGCAAGAATCATTGAATGTCCTTAATTACAAAATTAGGACTTGCAAAAAATGTAATTTATCAGTTACTCGAAAACATGCGCTTATTGGTGAAGGAAACATAGAAGCGAGTATTTTATTTGTGGCCTTATCTCCGGGAAATAAAGAAGATGAAGGAAATAGATTGTTTATTGGACCTTCTGGTCAAGTTTTTAATAAACTGTTACAAAAAGCTGGAATCGAAAGAGAATCGGTATTTATAACTAATTTAGTTAAATGTATATTGCCAAAAAATCGCAAACCTACATCGGATGAAATTGAGATATGTAGTTCTTTTTTAAATGAAGAAATTTCAATTATTAAACCTCAAATAATTGTTCCATTAGGTTATTATGCTACTCAATCAATTTTAAGTAAATACCACGCCAACCTTTCAAGTGTTGAAATGAGTTTTAAAAATGTAAATGGTAAATTGTTGATGTTAGAGGGGATGAGAATATTTCCAATTACACATCCGTCGGCTTTGCTTTATAATTCATCATTTGAATCTGAGACTATAGATAAATATAAAAAACTAAAATCGTTGTTGTAAAAACATAGATACAAAAAAATATAAGTAATTTCGGCAATTATATGATTTTTTAAAATGGATGAATTAGAAAAAGTAATTAGTGGAATGGATTTCCAATATTTTGGAACAGGACAACACAAAATTGAAGTAGAAGAATTTTTTTCTACCCATAACACGGTTTTTTTGGATGTAAGAGCGA
>JBAYYO010000086.1:0-7905 GCA_041672985.1 Syntrophomonas sp.
AAAAAGGCCGGCAAAGTGGGCGACAATGGCGGCAATGATAAAAGTGGTGGAAGATACCTGAAAATAGTCGGTTAGACTATATAAAACCTGCCCTTCGAATACAAACGAGAGTAAATATGCAAATAACTATGCTAATTTTTTGAGTTTAACAGGCCTTAAAGAAAACGATTCTAGTCTCAGTTCAGTTGACTATGTTTACCGCTGGGAGCTTATAAAATGCCGTGAATACGCAAAGCTCCTAAAAAAGTTAAAAACAGAAATTCAGACTGGGCATATAGCCGATAATATTGCCGGCAAGAATGAATAGATAAAATCAGGGAGGATGTGATTGTTATTAAAATATGCAGAAGATATATATCGCTATTTCTAAAATTGATCATGGTAATCAGTTTTTTAACTTTTCCGGCGGCTTCTGTTCTGGCATCGACAACCGGAGTTGTAACCGAGCACTTTGCTGATGAAGCAGATGATTCTAGAAATTTTACAACTGCCTCCATGGCATTCACGCTTGGAGGAAATTTCAGCGTATCCAATGTAGCTACCTATGGATGGACAGGAACAGAGACAGATGATTATTTTGTGGACAATTATGCAGAATTAATTACTGCCCCCGGAGTCGTCGGAGCAATTCAAATTGACCCTGCGGCGACTTTCCAGACGCATGAGCTGTATATATTCCCAGGAAAAGACGGAGATTATGTCAGCAACGAAGGGACTGTTATAATCAGAGGAAGCCTTGACGGCACGGTAAAATTTACAGAAACAGTTTTAAGCGATCAAATCAATATTGATGGTAACATTAATTGCGGATGGACTTATGTTGATCTGAGCAGCTATAGCGATCAATCTATTGATAAGCTTGAATTTGGATTAACAGAGAGTCTAAGGTACCTGGCTATCGATGCCTTCAAACACGAGTCGACACTTAATAATGCTACACCTACCGATATTGCCTTATCAGCTTACACAATCGCAGAGAATGCCAGTGCTGGAACGGTAATAGGCATATTTTCAACCACCGATTCCGATGCAGGTGATACCCATACATATTCCCTGGTTGCCGGAGACGGCAGTGATGATAATGCCCTCTTTACCATAGACGGCAGCAGCCTGAAACTGGGTTCGACTGCTTTGGATTATGAAACAACTTATCTGAGCTTCCGGATAAGAACAACCGATGCGGCCGGTGCGTATTTTGAAAAAACTTTTTTCATTACAGTTACAGATTATGAATCTCCGGTTATCGCCAAGAATACACTTGTGGTAAATGAGGATTCAGGTTCTACTGCGGTTAGCAATGCTCATTTGAAAACTACGGTAAACGCAGGCTTGTCTGCGACATATACTCTGACAGCGACACCGAATAAAGGTGAGCTGAAAAAAAGTGGTTCAACAATAAATTCTGGCGGAGACTTTACCCAGGACGACATCTATGCAGGTCTGATTACCTATACCCCGAATGCAAATGCAAACGGTGCGGACGGATTTACTTTCTCAGTAACAGATGGTACTAACAGCCTCTCTGATACTTTTACAATTGACATAAGTTCTGTTAATGACCCGCCTGTCATTGCTGCTAACACCGGGACGACGGTAGATGAGGAAGGAAGCGTTTCTATTACCCAGACCATCCTTCAGGTTACGGATATAGAGAGTTCTGCGGCTTCTCTTGCTTTTACGGTAAGCACAGCACCGGCGAACGGGACTCTGTATAAAAACGGCACTCAGCTGAATGCGGGAGGGACATTCACTCAGGAAGACATAGATAACAGCAGGATTACCTATACTCATAACGGCGAGGAAACCCTGGCTGATAGTTTTACCTTTACGGTTTCGGATGGAGAAGGAGGTACGGTTGGAACAACCATATTCAGCATTGTCATTAATCCGCTTAACGACGACCCAACCATGAGCGGCCTGCCCTCTGATATAACAGTGCTGGAAAACACAGCCAGCAATGTTGACTTCTCCGCAACCAGCTTTTCCGATGCAGACGCAGGGGCAAATACCGTTACGCTTACTCTGAGCGTCAGCTCAGGCAGCCTTGGCGCTTCATCGGGCGGCGGAGTTACCGTTTCCGGTTCGGGGAATGCATCCATAACCCTGACCGGTACGGCAGCAAATATTGATACCTTTCTGAACACGGCCTCAAATATTATGTATACAGGTGCGGTAAATTCTTGTGGCAATGATGCCGCCACTCTGACCCTTTCTGCCAATGATGGAGGAAACACCGGGGCAGGCGGAGGCGGAAATGCAGCTCTCGGCACCGTAAACATAGACATAACAGCGCCCACTCCTTACGTTACGGGCGTGAGTTCGACAAAAGAAGATGGCAGCTACGGCATCGGCACAGCGATTGAAACCACGATAACTTTTTCGCATAGCGTTACGGTTAGCGGGATACCTCAGTTGGAGCTGGAAACAGGTTCGGTTGACAGAACCGCAAACTATACCGGAGGCTCGGGAAGCAATATCCTGACCTTCCTGTACACCGCGCAGTCAGGCGATGAATCGGCAGACCTCGATTACAAAGGCACGGATTCGCTTATTCTGAACGGAGGTACCATAACAAGCGGCGGAATTAATGCCAGCCTTGTCCTTCCTGCTCCAGGCTCCGTCAACTCACTAGCGGGCAACAAATCAATTGCAATCGATGCAACTCCGCCCACCGCAGCTATTGTGGTCGCCGATACCGCACTCAGGGCAGGAGAAATCTCTCTGATAACGATTACCTTCTCCGAAGCGGCAACCGGTTTTGACAACTCCGACCTGACCATTGCCAACGGTATTCTGAGCGCAGTCGCTTCCGCAGACGGAGGTATAACCTATACCGCGACATTTACGCCGGCAGCGGATACTGAAGCTGCGACAAATGTTATAGTTCTGGATAATACGGGGGTAATGGACGTAACAGGCAATACCGGCAACGGCACAACAGTTTCCAATAATTACGCGATTGATACCAAACGCCCGACAGCAGCTGTGAATATGTCCCGGTCAGCACTCTATTCCGGCGAGACATCTGCTGTAACAATTACCTTCTCCGAAGCAGTAACCGGCTTTGACAACTCCGACCTGACTGTCGATAACGGTACTTTGACTGCTGTCAGCTCGTCAGACGTCGGAACAACTTACACCGCAACATTTACCGCAGACGATGTTAATGATGATACCAATTCTATTATTCTGAACCTGACAGGGGTAACAGATGTGGCAGGGAACACCGGTCTGACCGTCTCCTCAGCCAATTATACTGTTGCAATGCCAACTGTACCCGGCGCGCCGACAGGTGTTACGGCGACGGCAGGCAACGGACAGGCAACCGTAAGCTTTACCCCTCCCGTATCAGACGGTGGGGCGGCGATCACCGAATATACTGTTACCGCAGATCCGGGCGGAAATAGTGCCACCGGTGCGGCAAGCCCGATCACGGTTACGGGCCTGACAAACGGTACAGCTTATACATTTACGGTTACTGCCAAAAACAGTGTGGGAATTGGTTCCGCTTCTGCGGTTTCAAACAGCGTAACACCGCATGCTGCTCAACCCCCTTCCTCCGGCGGTTACAGTGGAAACTCTTCTGCATCTCAGCAAACATACCATGCTGATGTAAAGGTCGGTGAAAGCAGCAAATCTACTCTGCCGATTACAGTTGACAGAAATTCGGGCAACGCATCCGTTGATATCGGTTCCCAAAGCAAGCTGATTTCAGGAGATAATACTATTGCAATCACAGTGCCTGCTATCCCTAATGTCAGCAGCTACACTCTGGGCATACCTGTGCCCGCTTTATCAACAACCGGCACCCGGGGAAACCTGACTGTAAATACAAACAAGGGAAACATTACCGTTCCTTCAAATATGCTTATAGGCATTGAAGATGCGGACGGCGACAAGGCGAAAATTACAATCGGCGAGGGTAATAAAATCAATCTGCCGGCAGAAATAAGAGCGTTGGTTGGCGACAGACCACTGATCCAGCTTACAGTATCTATAGACGGCAGGCAGGTTGACTGGAACAATCCCCATGCTCCCGTAACGGTGAGTATTCCTTATACACCGACTGCCGCTGAATTGAAACATCCCGAAAGTATTGTCATCTGGTATATTAACGGTTCCGGAAATGCTGTTTGCGTACCTAACGGTTATTATGACCCGGTGCTTGGGATGGTTACTTTCAGTACCACTCATTTCAGCGACTATGCGGTGGCATATAACAAAGTGAGTTTCAACGATGTAAGCGAAAGCGACTGGTATTACAGAGCGGTATCCTTTATTGCCGCCAGAGAGATTACCGGCGGTACGGGCGGAGGCAGATTCAGTCCAAAGCTTAACTTGACACGAGGCGGATTAATTGTCCTGATGATGCGCGCCTACGACATAGCTCCCGATAAGAATCTGACCGATAATTTCAGCGATGCGGGTAATACCTATTACACTGCCTACCTTGCGGCAGCAAAACGGCTGGGTATAACGTCAGGTATAGGGAACAATATGTACGCACCGGACAGAGAGATTACCCGCCAGGAGATGTTTACCCTTCTCTCCAATATTCTCAGGTCTATAGGGAAGCTTCCTGAGGGCAGCTCGGGCAAGACGCTCTATGATTTTAGTGATGCCGATCAGGTCGCTGAGTGGGCGAAGGACGCCATAAGCCTGCTGACTGAGACCGGTACTATCGGCGGCAGTGCCGAAGGAAAGCTTGCACCGCTCAGCATAACCACCAGAGCCGAATTTGCTCAGGTGCTGTACAGCCTGCTTTCAAAGTAGCTCGGAGTATTTTTGTACTGCAGGTTTATTTGAATGATGAGGTAAACCCCCCCGGCTTCATCTTTTTTGAACTGCATCCTGTCAAGTAGACAGTAAGAAAAACAAAAACTCTAGAACTAAAGGAAGGAATTTATCGGCCGATGCCGGTAAGAAGACTCCTCATCCCCAAAAGAGGGAAGCCAAACGAAAAGCGTTTTCGATACACTGGAGGCATTGGAAATAGATTGATTTCGTGTATACTAATATTAAAAGCCAATCTAGTAGGATTTTAACATATACTTCTTATACTCGTAGATATTGGCAATAATAAAGGAGAGCAATAGGGTCTGAAAGGAAGTGAATACTTGATTAAGTCGCTGTATATTGATAATTTCAAAGCATTAAATAATTTCCGTATTGAGATGAATCCATTGACTGTGTTAATCGGAGCCAACGGTAGCGGGAAGACTTCAGTCCTGCAAGCCTTAGATTTAATAGCCAATTTCACTAAAATGGACATTGACGCATATTTGGATAAACGAAATTGGGCAGCCTACGATTTGAAATCCAAGACCAATAATAACAAACATATGGTTTTTAGAATTCTTTTTGGACTGGATGTTAGCTCAAATGAGGAAGAAATAGAGTGGGAATTTACGCTAAATCCCGTAAAGACAAAAGAGAAAATTCTGGTAATAAACGAAAGGATAACCAACAAAAAAACACAGCAAATATTGTTATCGGTAACTTCACAAGGGATTAGCAGATTTAATTTCCAGGAAAATAAAGAAGAAATTATCCCACCGCTAAATATGACCAGTTCGTTTTTGAAAAATATTGATATATCAAGAGATAAGTTGAAATTTCCGGCACTGGTAGCATTAAAAGAGTTTTTTGCTGCCTCTGATTCCTTCGAGTTATTATCTACGGAAAAGATGAGAAAAAGCAGCCGTGGAGATGCGGATACAATAGGAATGGGCGGAGAAAAACTGGCTGCCTTTATTCACGGTTTGGGAATAGATCAGAAGAAGAATGTCAGTAATCGCTTGCAAAGCTATGTGCCATTTATCGATGATGTTGATACGGAAGTAAAAGGCCGCCCAGGGTGGATTGAAATTAAAGTCGCTGAGAATTTTAGGCCTGAAGCAAGGACGGTTACAATTAATCCTGCACATGTAAGTGATGGTATTTTGAGAATGCTTGCTATATCTGCGCTGATAGAAATTGATAAAGCATCCGGGATAATTTTGTTAGATGAAATTGAAGACGGAATTAACCCCTACCTGGCAGGTCCGGTTGTTAATGATTTGAAAGAAATGAGTGAGTCGAAACAGCGGCAGATTGTGGTAACCACTCATAATTCAGTAATGTTGGATTATTTCCCTGAGGAAAGTATTGTTTTTATGTGGAGAGACCGGGACGGAGTAGTTAATGGTCATCCTATGTTTTCAACCCAGGCCATGCGCGATGAATTAGAGTATATGTACCCCGGAGAAGTATGGATCAATATGAATGAAAAGGAAATAGTTGAGAAAATGCTGGGAGAAAAACAAAGATGACGAAAAGGGTATTGTTGTGTGGAGAGGGGCCTACAGACTACGGAAGCAGAAGATATGCTTCAGATGAATGGGATGAAGGTCCGGTTCAGCCGATAATCAGAAAATCAATCAATGTAGAAATTGTCTTTAACTATGCTACCAGGGAAGATATTAAGAAGAAAAGAATACAAAGAACCGGAGGCAAAGGTTTAAAAGGCCATGGGTATAAGGCTTATGCACTATGTCTAATTGCTAGATCAATGAACATTGACCATATAATTTGTTATGTTGATGCTGACCGGAGTACTTCTTCCTCTAATACTGCCGTGAATGCAAGAAAAAGATTTAGAGAGGTTTATGCGGAGATTAGAAATGGCTTTGAGCTGTTTAGTGCGAAAAGAAGTGAGACTTCAATTCCGATGATTCCTCTAAAAATGATTGAGTCATGGCTGTTGGCAGATGAGACGGCCTTTGCTACATGCTTTGGGCAAACCCCAACTAATCCTGCATTACCGACAAAGCCGGAATTAATCTGGGGTGATGAAAACGATCCAGCCAGTAAGCATCCAAAAAAATACATGAAAAGGGTATTAGATCAATATCCAGATACATTAGCAAATAGAGAAACGTTTAAGGATATCGCGGAAAATATAGACATTGATACATTAAAGGGTAAATGTCCGATTAGTTTTGACCGATTTTATCAGGATGTACAAGTTATCGGTTAACGCCCGCCAGTCTATACCCTGAATACGGGTATAATTATTTTTGAGGTACAATTTATGAAACAGAAGAGTGGGGAAATAGAACGTGTGATTGCCAATGTACAGGCATCTATGGCTGTTGAAGGCATGAAACCCAGCGCAAAGGCTCAGGCCATCGGGAAACAGTATTTAGAGGGGAAGATCAGCAGTACAGAAGCTGTTGCAAAGATAAAGATGCAGCACGCTGCAAACTTTGGTTCAGAACTTTAATTGTTGCTGCTAATAAAGTTCTGATGGGTTAACATTCGAAAAGGCTGAAAGGTTGGATACCTGCACTAGGGGCTAACCCTTGTAATTAGCAGGTCAATTTAATATAATTAATCATACCTAAAAATAATATTAGGGTGATGGTGCTCACCCGCAGTCCTAATCAGGGCTCAAACGCTGTTTAGCTTATAGCTCCTATCAAACGATAGGGGCTATTTCTGTTGATGAGACTTAATGGGGAGGATAATCGTCGAATGGGTCTACCTATATTATATAACTGGCAGCGTTTGAAAGGCCTGGTTGCCAATATTCTGGCTGCCATCATCATTGTATTGCCAGGTTGGGGCGGCAGTATGATTGTTCTGCCGACGGTGGAGCATATTTTGGGGATTTGAATCTTGATCAGATTGTTGATGCAATAACTTCCAGTAAACAGGAGTATAATTTAAAACCCTTTTTTTATACAGCTTTGCATGATATAGATGGGATCCACTATCGTCATGAAATAATGCAGGATCTTGAAAATGGAATACTGTTTGAGTATATAAATTCAGCGGGACGCCCTGATTAAAAGTCAGTGAGTCGATCTATAGGCAAAATCTTTTTTTGCACTTAAGCAGTAAATGGGCAAAAAATAAAGAGGC
>JBAYYO010000087.1:0-7879 GCA_041672985.1 Syntrophomonas sp.
AAGACAATTTGAGCGTTATACTCTCATCGCCAAAGGAATCTTCCAATCCGCAGGATTATATCAATGCCCACAAAAATGAATATGAAAACTTCTTTAAGTATGGCGGAGAGGATGCCCTGCAATACATGCTGACCCAGTTCGAAGTCGGCAACGCTCAAGGTTTGCGAGGGCAAATAATGATGAAGTTGTGCAAAGAGCTTCTGGGAGCACGTAATAACGTTACCAACGAATCTCTGTCCCCGCAGGAATGGTACAATGCCCTTGACATCCGCCAGGAAATTATGCTGCCAAATTATGAGTATGATGGTCAGGACCCAATTGAAAAACTTGTCTATGATACCGAAATAGAAAGGGATTCAACTTCTAACAAAAGAGGCGGTTTTATAATTGTTGCTCCAAAGGTATTTGGAAGCTATGAGGAAGAAGATTTGCTGAAGGTCTTTGTAACCACTTACAGTGCAAGGTATAAACTTTATGGCAATACTTTATCGCAAGAAGGAGGCAGCATCATTCCGGCGGCAATTACCTATCGCAAAGATGGTAACGGCAGTTATGTCCTTGAGAAATATGAGCAAGCACGAGATGGCTCGGAATTTGGACCATCCATCAGGGAATATTGCACGATGCCCGTATCCGGAAAGGAAATCAAAGGGCTGGCAGATAAAATCTTTAAGCATTACACAGATTATGAAGATATCCGCATTCTGCTGCATGATAACCTGTTTAAGCATTTAAAGAAAAACGGTATTACAGACGCTACGCTTTCCAATTCCAAAGGTGAAATCAAATTTTCTATGAGTGATCCGAAATAGATCACTATATTGGCGGCATAAATTCCACACCTATTGCATACAATACGTACAAAATGTACAATGGGGGTGGAGGCGATATTTATGCAGGTATTAAATGCTTCAGAGGTAAGAAAAGATTTTAGTAGATTTATAGATCAAGTCGTACATGAAAGACCAATAGTATTTAAGAGAAATAGGGATAAAATTTTATCATTATCAACCGAGCAGATTAATGCGCTACTAGAAGAAGTCAAATTTAAGGCAGACCTATTTAATGAAGAAGACGGTTCTGTAACTATGGTATTAGAGGGATTTGATTTAGTTGTTAATGGTCTTAATCAAGAGCAAACGTTTGAGAAAATGGCAGAAGAACTGGTAGATTATGCTCAGGACTATTTTGAGCAATTTGTCTTATATTCAAAGTCGCCTAATCGCAAAAAACATTTCCCGTATGTACTGAAAGTGGCATTATCTGAAGATATCCCAGCAATAGTGAGGTTGATTAATGCCTAACTGGAAAGACTTAAAAAGATTTTGTGATCGCGATGGTTGGGAAATATATAAGCAAACCGACCATTGGTATTACCAAAAGATAATGCCAGATGGGCAGGTTAAACGTACTAAAGTTTCTATGGGGACTGGCGAAATAAAGAAAAACCTGTGGAGGCAAATCAGAGAAAAACAGTTGCAGGTTAGCCAAGAATATTTCAATAAATTTTCATAGATTTGATGTGGTTAATGCTTTAATCGAGGGTGTAACCCAGGACATAAACGCCTACCTGGTGGAAGACAGAGCGATTGAAGTTGAATAAGCGATGAGCATTTTTTTCAGGTCGGTATCGTGTAAAAAGCTATTAAACAAAGACACCGGACTTTACAGGGAAAGCTCGGCCTATCTGTACGAATTACTGAAAGATGAACTGGCGGATGGGGAGTTTATTCAGAAGGAAATTTAATGAAATCAACAATAAAGGCAGTTGGCAACAAAGTATAGTCAACTGCCTTTATTATCTGCCAAAACAAGCCTGCTGAATCAGTCCTCATAAGGTTTCCAATGAGAATACTCATCTTCAAACGGCATTGTACCGTCTTTTGCAAGCTGAATTTAATAACCTATTCCGCACTTCAACTCTTTGAACAGTTCATGGATAGCTTCCGTATTGAAGACTATGTCTGCCCAACTTGTGGAGCCAAGTATACCTGCAAATTACATGCTTCTTATGAACGTTACTTGATTTCCTACGAAGCCGGGGAACCTGTTTATTACCATGTCAACGTACTTCGGGTAATCTGTGCATCCTGCAGGCACACCCATGCTATCCTTCCAGAAATCATAATTCCTTATGGCTCCTATAGTATCCTGTTCATTCTGACTGTTCTACGTGATTACTATACACATTCCGGTAACATCCGAGAAATATGCGATAAATATCAGATCTCCGTCTCCACCCTGTATCGGTGGAAACGTTTATTCCATTGTAGTTGTAACTATTTTGGTTTGCATGTTGCTACCCTCTGTTGCCTCTCTTATCGGTATGCTGATGCTGGGTAATCTCTTCAGGGAATCCGGTGTGGTGGAAAGGCTCAATAATACTGTCCAAAACGAACTGATCAATATCGTGACTATCTTCCTGGGGGTCACTGTAGGTGCTACGGCTGTTGCAGAAACATTCTTAAGGCCTGAAACCTTTAAGATCATAGTATTGGGGTTGATGGCATTTATATTTAGCACTATGGGGGGGCTTGCTGTTGGGTAAGCTCATGTGCTTCCTTTCCGGCGGAAAAGTCAATCCTCTCATCGGTTCCGCAGGTGTTTCTGCAGTTCCTATGGCTGGCTGCAGGCTTCCTGCTGGCCATGTTTGGATAAAAGAAGCAGGGAAATGCCTTCTTCCCAACCGGGTTGAAATACTAAATGAATAATCATTAAGCCACTACCGACAATAGAGGAGAGAGGTATTGCCCGGAGAGATATAGAAATATCAGGGTGAATATTAGTTTAAAGATAAGCTGGTTTATGTTACGGCTTAATACTACACCTAACTGAGCCCCGGCTATGGCTCCCAGTCCCAGCAGCAACCCGGAGGGCAGGTTGACAAAGTTCTGATGGGTTTTTATTACGGCTCCGGTAGCGACATAGGGCAGCACCCGCTTGTTAAGGCAATTAAATACATCAACATAAGTAAATTATCCCCACAGGCAAGTAGTTACATGTATGCTTTATTCTACCAGTATTGATACTACTACAAAACTCTCGTTGCAGTAAATAATTCATGGAAATAGAACGGAAGCCATCTTTCTCATTACTATGTTACAATTATTATATCTAAATTAATGAGAGTGAGCTAAGTAAATATGACAGCATCAATCAGCACGGACGTTCTTGCAATTGTTGCACTTTGTTTCACCATATATTTGGCTAAGCGGAACCCGATTGTAAATAATTATAAGAATAAAATCTACATATCGGCGGCAGTGATTACAATTATTTTGCTAATTTTAGAAATAACGACTATTCTAATGGAACTTTCAAGCAACAACAATCTTGTCATACCCCACCGTATAGCTAACATCATGGGATTTTCTTTGAGCCCCGCAGTTCCTTTTATCTTTTCATTCTTTAATAATAAGGGAAAAAGAATTGTTCATAATCGCATTTTAGCTGGACCCCTTTTTTTTAATGCTTTTATGTGTGTTTTAAGCTATAAAACCGGCTGGATCTTTTTCGTCAATGCTCAAAATCAATATTCACGAGGAAATTTATTTTTGCTGCCGATGATAATTAGTATGTTTTATTTTGTACTGATGATAATCGCGATAAACAAAAATACTGCTGAATACGAAATTGATGATAAAAAGGTTTTAATCTCTGTCTTTGTTATGCCTATACTGGGAACTATTCTTCAAATTATATTTAGAGATTTACTATTGATTTGGGGAACCGTATCTATATCCTTGCTGCTATACTATATTTTTTTGCGTGAGTTACAATTTAAATATGATGTTCAAACTGGAATTAAAAACCGTTCAGCATTTGAAAAAGAAATGGAGCGATATCTGAAGGGTGATAAAAATGCAGCACTTATTGTGTTGGATATAAATAACTTAAAAAGCAACAATGATAAATATGGACATAAAGCTGGAGATGAAACAATTTTCCATGCCGCAAAAATCGTACAGGAAAGCTTTATGGGTATTGGTGAAGCATTTAGGATCGGTGGCGATGAATTTTGTGTTATTTGCGAGGAGATTCCAATAGATTTAGTGGATACCGCACTATCTAAATTAGAACACTTATTAACTGAAATAAATGAAAAACGCAACATTAAAATTGTACTTGCTTATGGATATGCTTCTTATAACAAAAATGAAAGTGAAAGTATATATTCTATATTTGCTCAAGCTGATAAAGCTATGTATGAACACAAAGCAAAATTAAAGGGTTTTTATGGTAGGAGGATAGATGATTAGCACCGGATCTGTATCAGAGCCGGTCGGGAATCTTAAATAATTTGGACTTTCAGGAAATCTAACATAATTGGTGGGTAAGTACTTGCAGAAGGGGAAGAATATCCACAATAGGTGGGATAGCATGCTGAAATCATTCCGACCACACCAGAAATCAACAAGGAGCTTAATATCATTATTACTAGCAAGATAAGAGGTGAGGAGTATGAAAATCAAATTATGGCCGAAAACTACTTCAGGGAAATGGGCTGCCATATTGAGTATTGCCTTTATCATTTTGATTTCGTTAAAAATACAAATTGGTATCCATCCGCCAACATTTGCGATTGCTAGTTTAGGAGTGGCAGGTTTTGTTGCTGGTATCATCGCTATTAGTAAAAAAGATTTATCAGTATTGGTTATTCTTTCTATCTTGGTGGGACTTGTAATTATAAGCTGGACTGCTGCCGAGCTATTTTATCCGCACTAAAAGAAGTCAACAAGTTCTGGTGACAAGGGGAGGCAGACTGTAGACAAAATAGCGACCGCCAGTTGAGGGGCACAACTCCTTAAGTGGCGGTCATTTTATTTTATTAAATTATTGTGCATATTGACATCTATCGATATGATGGTTATTATGTATATTACATCGATAACATTCAATATCATTGATACATGTAAATATAAGTGGAGGTGTTTTATATGAAGCATTCATACGCTGAGTATGTTCCTGCTTTAAAAGCTGTGTCAGACGAAACGCGATTAAAGATTATTGATATGATTTCATGTGGAGAAATGTGCGCATGCGATATATTAGAAGGGCTCGACATATCGCAGTCTACTCTCAGTTATCACATGAAAATATTGTCTGAAAGTGGTCTTGTCAATGCTGTGCGCGATGGAGCATGGATGAGATATACGCTCAATAAAGAAAAAACGGATGCATTGATTACTTATTTTAAGTACATAACAAGTGAAACGGACGATTGTATCTGTAAGAAATGTTGCCATAAAGAGTGTAATGCTTAAATACAAGGAGGATTTTATTGTGAAAAAAATCGACATTTTTGATCCGGCAATGTGCTGTTCCACAGGGGTATGTGGCCCATCCATTGATCCCGAACTTATGAGAGTAGCCACTGTTATTACTTCCTTGAAAGGCAAAGGAATTATCATTAAAAGACATGGCTTATCTAACGAACCACAGGATTTTATTGCGAATAAAGTTATCAGTGACCTTCTCCAAAAAGAGGGTGCGGAAATTCTACCGGTGACTCTTGTAGATGGTGTGGTGGCTAAAACAAAGGAGTACCCCACTAATGAAGAAATCGGAAAATGGTTGGAAATAGAAATAAACTCAAGGCCATCAACCGTAATGGGTGGTTGCTGTGGTCCCAAGGGGTGCTGTTAATATGAATACCAAATTTGAAGCCTTTGATATAGGCAAAATAAAGCTTACCAAATATTTATTTTTTACTGGCAAAGGCGGTGTGGGTAAGACATCGACAGCGTGCGCGGCAGCTGTAAATTTGGCTGATCGGGGCAAAAAAGTTCTTCTTATAAGTACCGACCCGGCTTCAAATTTACAGGATGTCTTTAATACGGAATTGAATGGCAAGGGTGTGCAGATTGAGGGTGCTCCCGGACTTGTAGTTGCAAACCTTGATCCAGAGGAAGCAGCCAGAGAGTATAGGGAATCAGTTATTGCTCCTTACAGAGGAAAGCTGCCCGATAGCGTAATTATTAATATGGAGGAACAACTCTCTGGATCTTGTACGGTAGAAATTGCCGCTTTTGATCAATTTTCAAACTTTATAACTGATAAAACAACGGAAGATGAATACGATTATATTATTTTCGATACTGCCCCAACCGGACATACCCTTCGTATGCTGCAGTTGCCGTCAGCGTGGAGTAATTTTATCAGTGAGAGTACCCATGGAGCATCTTGTTTAGGTCAACTTGCCGGTCTTCAAGACAAAAAAGATATGTATATAGATGCTGTTGCAAATCTTGCTGATGAGGCTAAAACAACGCTTATACTTGTTTCAAGGCCTGAAGAAACACCATTGCTTGAGGCTGAGCGTTCCAGCCTTGAACTTAGTGATTTAGGTATAAAGAATCAGCTTCTAGTTATAAATGGAATGCTGGGTGAAGCATCTGATGATTTATCTCAAAAAATATTATCTAAGCAGCAATATGCTATGGAAAATATGCCCCCGGGCTTAAAGGAGTTTAAAACCTATACTATTCCGCTCCGTTCTTACAATATTGTAGGTCTTGATAAAATCAGGGCGTTCTTGAATGGCGACAATTATAAAAGTATCAACCCGGAGAGCAAGTTAACAAATTTAAAACAACTGGATGCGTTGATTGATGATATATACACAAAAGGCAAAAAGGTTATTTTTACTATGGGTAAGGGCGGCGTCGGCAAGACGTCCATAGCGGCAACTATTGCATTGGCTCTTGCCCAAAAAGGTGCTAAGGTACATTTGACTTCTACCGATCCGGCAGATCATCTTAAATATGTATTTGATGGTGCCAAGAATATAACTCTAAGCAAAATTGATGAAAAGCAGGAGTTGAAAGACTACCAAAATGAAGTACTAAGCAAGGCTCGTGAAACCATGAGTGAGGACGATGTTGCTTATGTTGAAGAGGATTTGCGATCCCCATGCACCCAAGAAATTGCTGTTTTTAGAGCATTTGCCGAGATAGTGGATAAAGCGGAAAATGAGGTTGTGGTTATAGACACTGCTCCAACTGGGCATACACTATTGCTGCTCGACTCAACCCTCAGCTATCATAAGGAGGTGCAAAGGACTAAAGGAGAAACCCCCCGTTCTGTTCAGAGATTGTTGCCTAGATTGCGGGATGATAAACAAACGGAAGTAGTTATCGTTACATTACCTGAAGCTACACCTGTTTTTGAAGCTGTAAGACTTCGTGATGATTTAAGTAGAGCAGGAATCAACAATAAATGGTGGGTTGTTAATCAGTGTCTTGCAATGACTGATACAAAAAACCCCATGCTTATTGCACGTGCTGAAGCCGAAAAACAATGGATCGCCAAAGTGGAAGAAATAAGTGCGGACAACTTTGTCGCTATTCCCTGGCTCCAGGATGCTACAATTCAAAATATCGGCAAGTTTAAAGATTGAAGGCGAATATAATGGTAATAATTCTTCCGGTTGTGGTGGTGAAATAAGAGGTTATAAAAAGGAGGGGTAATCGTAATGAAAAACATTAACAGAGATAGTTTATCTTTTTTAGATAGATTTTTGACCTTGTGGATCTTTATTGCCATGGCGATAGGGGTTTTAGGTGGATATTTACATCCAGAACTGGCTAAAATGCTTAGTAAATTCAGTACCGGCACAGTATCTTGGCCAATCGCCATTGGCCTGATCATTATGATGTACCCACCGCTGGCGAAGGTAAAATACGAGGAAATCGGGAAAGTAACCCAAAACAAAAAGGTTTTTACTTTCTCTTTGATACAGAACTGGATTGTGGGACCCATTTTAATGTTTATTTTAGCATTATTATTCTTGGGGGATAAACCCGGCTTTGCAATTGGGCTTATAATTATTGGTCTTGCACGTTGTATTGCCATGGTCATTGTTTGGAACTCCCTTGCC
>JBAYYO010000088.1:0-7831 GCA_041672985.1 Syntrophomonas sp.
CTTATGCCATACCCGCTCAGGAGTTGGCTAATCAGGTCGGGCTTGCCTCCGGATCTAATATGGTCATGCTGGGTGTTCTGCTCCAACTAACCAATATTATCAATAACGATAACATATATGATTACCTGCTTAAAACTTTTAAGGGAAAATACCTGGACAAAATGCCCCTTAATATGACTACAATAAAGGCAGGCAGAGAATATGCCGTGAATATGATCAAGGCCAATAATCGCAATATTGCTTAGAGAGCCAGGGACGTGCCGGTTATGAGCCCATAAATATTTTACCATCAATCGCCATATGCGAAGAGAGCGGGGATATTTGTTGACGTTTCAACCCATCCGGACTAAAAAAATTTATGAAGAGATCATGGGGCAATTAAAAGATATGATTACCAGCGGCGACCTCAAACCAGGCGATAAACTGCCTGCCGAACGTGATATGGCTGAATCCCTGAAAGTAAGCCGGGCGTCGGTACGCGAAGCTCTTACCGCCCTGGAAACCGTGGGGATTCTTGATATAAGGCCGGGCGAAGGTACGTTTGTGAGGCGTACCAGCGATTCGGAAACTTTCGAACCCCTGGCCTTGCTCTTGGCTGTCGAACAAAATCCTGAGGCCCAGATGATGGAGGTAAGAAGGATTTTGGAAACAGAATCAGCCGCTTTGGCAGCCACCCGCGCTACCCCCGCAGACCTGCAAAAAATCGAAGCCAGCCTGCTGGTTATGAAAACTGCTGACTCAGTCCCGGAAGCAGTGGAGGCTGATCTGCGTTTCCATTATGCCATTGCTGAAGCCACCAAGAACACGGTCCTGCTGCGTATCATGAACACAGTGGCTGATCTGATGCACCATACCTTCAGGCAGGATCGGGAAAATCTATATGCCAACCCTGAACTGGGTCCTCGCATTATTAGTGAACATGAAGCCATAATGAGAGCCATTCAGAACCGGCAGCCCGAAGAAGCCTGGTCCAGGATGCTTGAACATATTAATAATATCGAGACCCATATTAACTCCCCATCTCCTCTTTAGCCTGCAGGAGAGAGCTAATTACTTCGTTAACGGGCGTATTAACACCATATTGTTTACCCAGTTTTATTATGGCTCCATTTAAAGCTTCTATTTCGGTTTTCCGACCTCTCTGTATATCCTGCAGCATGGACGCGTGATGCAGGACAGTCGTGGGAAGCATCTGCTTGTAAAAAGCATGCCGGTAAGTTTTTGCATCCGGCCATAAAGTCTCCTGCCCGTGGGCTGACAATACCGCAAAAATCTCCTCGATTATACTATCCATCAACTTCCGGGTATGTTGATTTTCGGCCAGTTTTCCGTAAGGGACATCCAGGATAGCTCCCAGTGGGTTTAGAGCCGAGTTATATATGATTTTCCCCCAAACAAATTTCATGACCTCGGTGGATGTACGGGTAGGTATCCCCGCCTCATTAAAGATCCGGCTGTAGGCCTCCAAAATCTCAACATCGATCACGTTGGCAGGCGAACCGATGATTACATCATCCGCAATGGCGGTTACTTTGGAAATGCCCGCTTCGATAGTCTCCGCTCCGAATATTACCCGACCGAGAATTAACCTGGAAGGAGAAATAAACTGGGTTGCTGCCTCAAAATTGCCATAGCCATTCTGGGCCAGCAGAATATATGTATCAGGAGAAATAAACCGGGCAATCTGTCGGGCCACCTCTCCCGTTTCGTAAGATTTGACGGTTAAAATAACTAGGTCATAATTTTTGCCTTCCAACTGCTCCACCCCAGACAGGGTTTCATCCAGCCTCCCACCGTGCTCTCCCCAAATCCCATTGATCCGGACGCCCTTTTCCTCAACCGCATTTACGACCGTTTCCCTATCCAAGCCTGCTACATGATGGCCTTGTTCCTTTAAGAGGCAGGAATAAACCGTGCCCAGAGCACCCAACCCAAATACTAAAATCTTCATTTTATGCCACCTTCCCCATCCAAGCATATATACTGCCGCACATTTAATAATATTCTATTACATTCTGGTTGATTATGGAGAGATTATTGGCCTGGCATCTGGGAAATGCACAAATAAATATCCTCCTTGCTTGGCTAAAGCGTCATGCCAGACTCCAAGCCAATTAAGAAAGTTAGGCTTATTATTTTATCAACCCCAGGCTGCGGTATGTTTCCTTATCAGCTTTGCCGGTCGGGGGTAGGCCGTGCCATGCCTGATAATACTTAACTGCCAGCTCGGTCATTTTTCCGTATCGGCCGTCGGCATTATCAAAAACAACCCCCTTTTCCTTGAGACGACATTGCAGATAGACCACGTCCTGTCCGTATGCTTTGGGTTGTAAAACCCGATCCTTAAAATACTTGGGGGAAATCGACCCATTCGCTACCATCCTAACCGGGGTCCCCATAGGGATAAGCGGATATAAGGCTTCCACATCCTTGTTTCTCATGCGAATACATCCATGGGATAATGACTGTCCAACCGAGTATGGCTTGTTAGTTCCATGAATGCCATATATTCCCCAGGGAACACTTACCCTCATCCAACGGGTACCAAACCCGTTGCCCCAACCCACTGATTTTTGTATTATCTTAAATTCCCCCACCGGGGATGGAGTTGAGCTTTTGCCCACACCTACCGGGAATGTTTTGATCACCTGGTTATCTGAGTAGACAGTAAGCGTGTGCTTAACAATATCTATTTCAATTTTTATTTTAGCCTGGGCCTCTGGTTGGCTTAAAACTGTTTCATCAGCCTCCTCATCCAAAAGCTCTTCCCATACTGCACCTGTCACCTGGCCATTCACCTCCAGATGATTGGCCAGTTGGAAAATCCTTATCAAATCACTGGTGGCCTGATTGAAAATCCCGTTTGGTTCTATCTCATAGCCTAACTCACGCAAACGCGCCTGCACCATCCATACCGCCTCCCCTTGCAGTTCAGGATTGGTCAGGTATAGAACCGGAAAATCAGTTCGATCGATCCTCTCATTGGGAACAGTTCCGGGTGGAATGGAATCTTCCTGACTGTTGGCTATTGGCGGGCATGATATGAGGGTAAAACATAGTGTCAATATTAATAAAAGCCTGCAAGTGCGTGACACGAAACAACCTCCTCTAATTTATATCAAACACTAATTAATATGCCCCTAAAAATGATTTATAACTCATCCGCAATTAAAACCCAGGCCGTCATTTACTGATCGGCAGGAAGCACTATACGCAGGCCAACCTGCTCCTGATACAGGGCGGCTTGCAGCCAGAAGGAATAAGCGGTGGGATTCTCCGTAATGATTCCCCCAAAGTGCCTAAATTGGGCCTGGGCTTTGGCCGCCAGGCGGCTGTCTTTATTTAACCTGTCCAGATGCAAGAAATTAAGGGCAGCTACGGCATTATCAGAGGGCAAGGCCCCATCATAGACCTCCTTGGGCCGAATAAGGAGTTGTTCACCATCTTCACCATAAAAGAACAGGCCCCCCTCTTCCTCATCCCAGAATAATTTTAAGAAATCTGCATTCAGATCCAGGGCCGTCTGCAAATAGCGACTATCAGCGCCAGCCTCATTTAATTCAATAAGCCCCCATATTAAATAGGCATAATCCGCGGCGTATGCTTTATAGAGAGCTTCGCCCTCCCGATAGCGAGCCAAAAGCCGTCCATCTTCCCGGCGCAACGTGCTCAAAATAAAATCGGCCGCCTTTTGGGCTGCTTCTAAATACCGCTCATTTTTAATAATCCGATAGCCCATAGCCAGGGCCGCTATCATGAGACCATTCCAACTGGTCAGAACTTTATCATCTTGCAGAGGTTTGATTCGTTGGTTCCGAACTGCAAAAAGCTGCTGCCGTTCATCCTCAAATTGTTTTCTGGCCTCCAGGGGATTCGGTTTTTGAATCAGGTTGGGAATGCTTCTGCCCTCAAAATTACCTACTGGTGTGATGTCATACATTTGGCAATAGGCAGCCCCGCGTTCTCCCAGGGTGTTCATCACTTCATTCCAGCTCCAGGTATAAAACTTACCTTCCTCTCCTTCCGAATCAGCATCTTCTGCCGAGTAAAATCCACCTTGCGGGGAAGTCATGTCCCGTAATACATATTCAAATATATCTCGGGCCACCTGACTGTATAGCGCCTGCCCGGTAAGTCGGTAGGCTTCCAGATAGGCCATGGCCAGCAGTGCATTATCATAGAGCATCTTTTCAAAATGGGGAACCAGCCACTTTCTGTCGGTAGAATAACGAGCAAAGCCAAAACCGATGTGGTCGTAAATCCCCCCCTGATACATGCTGCTCAAGGTCTTCTCCACCATTTGCAGTGCCTTCTCGTCCTGAAAAAATTCATAGTATTTAAGCAGAAAAATTAGAGTATGAGGAGTTGGAAATTTGGGTGCGGAACCGAAACCCCCATAGGTACTGTCAAAAGTCATCCCATACTGACGAAAAGCCTTATGAAAAACCTCTGCGGACAATTGAACACCTGGTTTGGCCAGGGCATTCTCTTTTATCCATCCGCCAATTTCCTGCCCGACACGCAGAGCTTTGGCGCGGTCGTGCTTCCATAACTCGGACAGACGAGGCAGCAACTCCATCAATCCTGGTAATCCCCCCTGGCTATACGGAGGCAGGTAAGTAGCAGCATAAAATGGATGCCGATCAGGGGTCATAATAATGGTCAAAGGCCACCCTCCGCTGCCGGTCAGAGCCTGACATACCTGCATATAGATATGGTCTATGTCGGGACGTTCCTCCCGATCAACTTTTATGGCCACAAAATCTGCATTTATCAATTCGGCCACTGCCTCATTTTCAAAAGACTGCCTCTCCATAACATGGCACCAGTGACAGGTTCATCATAGTAGACAGGTCAGCTATACCCAATAGATAGGAAAACAGGCTTATCTTCCAGCCGTGCTTTCTCAAATGCTTCCTCTCCCCACGGATACCAGTCCACCGGATTATAAGCGTGTTGCAACAGATAGGGAGATTTTTCATTGAATAACCTATTGGGTATTTTCTTTTGATTGTCCACATGACCACCTCCTTTTCTAAGAATGGTAGGATCTACAATCGCAAATACGTCCTACCAGCCTACTTGAAATTGATTTTAATGCTAATATTTTCTCCGTTCCTATCCCATACTATACTTTCCAAAATTGTGCGGTACAAATCGTTCCTGCTGGCACTATCTGTTGTGAAGGTAATATTGTCAAAAAAGTTGGATAAGGCTTTTAACCTTTCAGCGTTTGATAGCTGCTAATTGCAATTCGCGTGCTTATTCAGCTCATAGATTTCATCGGTTGTTTTGCTAATTTCAAGTTCTCTTTTCCGCTTTCTTTCCAGCCATTCTTCACGACTGTAATCACCATCTCATACGCATCATTTACAAGAGCCAAAGCCTTCTTCTGTTTTGTTAACAGGGCTTCCTTTTCCGATATTGATATTTGCAATGCTTGGATGCCATTATCTTCTTCCTCAATATTGGTCAAGAAACCGTCCTTATGCTTTGCAGTTTCGGCAAGCACCATTTCTTCTATTACGGAAACAAGGATACCTTCAATGTGGCATTTTTCGCCCAATGGATCTATGTACCAACAGGGTTTCATATAAACCTTATCGCGTTTTTTGTAGAAAGTATGGGAATGGCCACATCTTTCACACTTGATTAAGCCGGAAAAAACAAAAGTCTGATGCCGCGCTTTTGTTCCTATTAATTTCCTGTCGGAAATGAGTTGGCCTATTTTATCGTGTTCCTCTTGCGTTTTAATCTGTTCGGGGCAATTCTCTACGATAACCCATTCGCTTTTAGGAAGCACTCTGACATCTTTTGCGTTGGAGCGTTTGTTTTTATGCCCATCGCCCTGCGTTTTATTGCTTATGATCTTACCCAAATGCGTTTCATCAATAAGTAACCTTTGAATAGTTACTGCACTCCAATAGTTTCCCTTTGGAGTAAAAATGTTGTTTTGATTAAAGTGTTCTGCGATTTTCCGTGGAGAAAACCTTTGACGGAGCCGCTTTGTAATCATCTTATAGAGAATATTTCATACTTGAAACCCTAATAAAATAGGGACTTAGTGAAGTAAAAATAAAGGCTTCACCCCTGCTTTTGTCGAATTTATAAGGTAGCCAACAACTGGGCAAATGTGACTGTTCTTATGGTTCCACCTGGTGTTCCCAATCAAACTATGGAATGGTGATTAAGACTAGGGTTAAAGATGACCCCCGCCTGTTTTGCACTCCCCACCGGGGAACTGATAACTGGCGTAAGTTCTATAACAAGAGAACCGGAGTAGAGCGATGCTTTGGCCGACTTAAGGAACATATTGGCTTAGATAAACTTACTCTACGCGGCCTAGCTAAGGTTAAAACTCATACTTACCTGTGTGCCATATCTCTGTTAGCCACAGTAATAGCAGTTAATTCAGTTAAGAAAGAACAAATAGCAGCCTAAGTCAGGTCAGGAACTAGCTGAATCATGTACAAGGGGGTAGTATGCTCTTTTTAGTGTAAATCTTGTTACAATAATCAATCAGAAGCCTTATGATAAGAATTTTCTGTTTGATAAATGGTAGCAGTAATAATAACTCGTTTGAAATTCTAACACTTTTGGAGTTATGCAAGACTCTCGATTATTTCATATTCTGTTCTTGTATAAACGATGGATTTTATAATGGTTTTATACAGTTCATTCTGATCTTTGTAGGTATTTTCTTTGTCCTGGATTTGCTCTAAAAAGTCCATCAGTTCTTGGAATCTTTTTATGGTGTCTTTTTCGGCAAGTATTGATAATTCTACTTGAAGGAGCCTTTTTTTGTTCCTTTGCTTGATACAAATCGTTTTCAGCTATATAAAAAGAATGTCAGTGAAACCAACATTCTTTTCTTTTGAATATGGGCGCTCATTTTTTAACATCATTGAATATGTAGTTGATTAGTTGGCAGGTGGAATTAAGCGCCGGCAGACGATTCCTTGACATATACCGCCGCTATTTTGCCGAGGACTTCTTCTTTTGTCTGAGTTCGGATTCCAAACTCTTTCAGGTCAATCTGTTCGGTTTCCATTGCGGAAAGGAAGTCTGATATATCCGCATAAACGCTTTCGGGAACCGTGATTTTTGTTTCTGGCGTCAGCAATACACTGAGACGAAATACATCGTTTTTATGCTTTCTGACGTTCTTGCTGTCTACGTTTTCTCCCACCGCTTTGCGACCGAATAAATCCAGCCATGCTTTTGCTTTGAGGGGAATGAGGTGGCCTGCGTCCAGAACGGGGATTCCGTCGATCAGCACCTTTCCGTCCAGCAAAAATCGGTAATAGTCGTTATCCATCAGTATCGCGGAAAGGCTGGATAGTTCATTATCCAGAGGCAACGGCGTCAGAACCGCGTCCTCCGGTAAGACGATAGCCTCGCTGCGGCGTGAAAACAGCTCTATCATAAACGGAAAATCTCTACTTTTCGGATTGATAAAGCGATAGAATTGTGGTTCTCCGGTACTTTTGTTCTTGTGTTCATATCCTCCGGTGATGATATACTCCCATAACCGGATGCCAAATTCATGGGTGAGGCTTTCGATGATCAGAACCATGTCGATGTCTCTGGTGGCGCGGAAATCCAAACCGTCTTCGCTCATCAGCAAATCACAGGCTGTGCCGCCGATGATCGCGTACTGGTCGCCATAACCGGCAAACCACTTCTTGAAGCTTTCAATTCCCGATACCATTTACCACACCTCCGTCAATATTTCTTCCAGCATTTGTTCCACACGCTCGTCCGCCACATCTTTCAAGCTGACGGCCAGAGACAGGGCATCCGCTTTTCCGTCCCCGCAGATCAGGCGGGG
>JBAYYO010000089.1:0-7728 GCA_041672985.1 Syntrophomonas sp.
ATTTATGAACGATTGGAAGAAAACTTCAGAAAATGAAGGATAGTGGCAAAAGAGTATCGAAGAATTCTTTGGTTGTTGAAGCATTAACACAGTTTTTAGATAGTATTGAACAAGAAGTGCCATGTGAAAATGACTATGAATATGGAAATGGCAAGACTTAACAACTAAGAATTAGGGGGGGTGGAGTATGGATAGATTGTATAAACTGGTTGGACAAGATAAAGGGAAATTACTGGAACGTAAACTAAAGGTTTTAGGGATTGATTTGGGGACAACCAATTCTTGTGTGGTTGAAATATGTTGGGATCCACAAGCGCATAATGATATTGTTGCTAACTGTCTCGAAATTGACCAATATACACGAGAGGGTCCCTATACTGACAGGCTGGTTACTTCTGTGGTGGCTCTGGTTGGTGATAAATGCATCGTTGGAGAGGGAGCCAAACAATTGCGTTCAGCTGAGAACATGGGCGGTTTGAAGGAAGGAAAAAACCTGTTCTTTGAAACCAAAAACGACATAGGTATAAGCAAGACCTATCTTGGTGCACCTAAAGGATATCGCTCGGCAGCAGAAATCGGTGGTCACATCCTGAGGTTTCTTTATGAAGCCAGCATTGAGGAAAATCCGGACATCGTTGATCGGATCGTACTTACTGTACCGGCTTCATTTCAATTGCCCCAGAGAGACGATACTCTTAAGGCAGGGTATCTGGCTGGACTGGAAATAGCTGATGGAGATCTGCTGGATGAACCGGTGGCGGCGTTTATTACTTATCTGGTGGATTATGCTAATGAAGAGCTTATTGCTACGAATCCTATCGGCAATTATTTGGTCTTTGATTTTGGAGGAGGAACCTGTGATATTGCTATTTTATCCGTACGCTTTACTCCTGGCAGTGGTATATCCGTTGACCTACGGCAGGTGTCACGTTATCACCGCCTGGGTGGAGGCGATATTGACCGTAGCATTATCTATGATATACTCATACCTCAACTTGAAAAACAAAATTCTCTTGACCCCTTCAATCTCAAATTTACGGAAAAGAAACGCTATATAGAACCGGCTTTACTCAATGTAGCTGAGGCTCTGAAGATAAAAATATGCTCCGAAATAAGGAGACGGATACAATTTGATAAGTATAGCAATGAAGACAAAGACTCAATTAAAACTGTTATGGCGGGTAGTTATACCTGTAAATTGCCCAATCGTGAACTCGTTCTGCAGTCACCGGAGCTAACTGCTACCCAATTTGAACAGATTATGGAACCATTTTTGGATAATTCACTTCTCTTTGCGCGTGAGACTGAATACTATATGACCTGTTCTATTTTTGCTCCCATAACTGATGCTCTGGATCGTTGCGGGTTTAAACGTGAAGATATTGATTATTGCCTGCTGGTGGGTGGAAGCTCGCAAATTCCGCAGGTGGTATCGGCGGTGGGGGATTATTTTCCCGGGGCCAAGATTTTACAATTTCCCATAGGGGAATCAAACCAAATCGGGATTGCCAAAGGAGCCGCCTATCATGCTTTAACCCGGGAATTATTCGGACGTGGTTTGGTGCAGATGAGTAATCACGATCCGGTCTATATTCTTACCCGAAATGGAAGCATCCAATTGCTGAAGGAGGATGTGGAATTACCCTATCCTAAAGAAGGTTGGGAATATATAGATGAATTGGTAGTTCCCGAAACGGTTTTGGAGGGAAACCTGGATATTCGTTTTGAAGTTGTAATCGGAGTCGGGGTTCAGGAACGGAAACTATTAATCTGGAGATGGACGGTACCGGGTCCGGTTTATCAAGGTCAGCCCATTTACCTAAAATATCGCTATAACAGCAACCAGGTCTTTCAACTGCGGGCATCTTTGCAAAAAGGTGTTTGGCCGGACCATACGGAAATTGCCAGGGAAAATCCCCTGAGCAATGTAGTCAATCCCCAGCCTAAAAGGGAGCGCTTATATAGGATAGAGGAAGAAATACGCAGTGGGAGAATGAACAAATCCCAACAGTTGAAAAAATTGGAGGAAGTTGCTGATCTCAACGATGAGCTGGGTCAACTGGATAAGGCTATCGAAGTGCTGGCTAATATATTAAGAAGCAATGGTGAAGCAGATGCTTATTTATTAAATAAAATGGGGATACTGAGCGGGCGAAGAAAGGACTATCAAGGTCAGCAGAAGTATTACCGTGAGGCAGCTAGAGTAACATCCTGGAGCGGACCGCTCTTTAACCTGGCACTGGCGCAGCGCGCCCATAAAGACTATGAGGAAGCGCTGGACAGTATCGACCGGGCGCTAATGCTAGATCACAAAATGCCGGCACTGGTTTTAAAAGCGCAGATTGTTATGGAACTGGGTGACAAAAAACTGGCGCAAGAACTTCTGGTGCAGGCTATGGATTTGGTATATAGCATTGAAGGACTAAATGATTGGGAACTGGGATGGTATCAAACCGGTGCCAGCATGCTGGGTAAAAAAGAGCTTGTGGATGCTACCCGTATTGAACAAAGTTCCAGAAAAAAATCCATACCTGCGGAGCAGGAGGGACTCCTTCCTATGGAACGCAGAGGAGGCGATACATTATGACCTGGCTGATTCCTCGCGAAGAGCTGTCTGTATCCCAACTAAAAGCGGTAGAAGCAGCTTGGGATACACATAAGATTATTATGGGGGCTCCGGGCTCGGGTAAGACCCAGGTGTTGATGCATCGTGCTGCTTATATGGTAGAGCAACTGGGATTGAACGGTGATGACTATCATATTTTCGTCTACACCAGGCTCTTAAAAGATTATCTGAAGGCTGATATCTTCTTATTGAATTTATCCGAAGCAAATGTATCTACCTTTGATGCCTGGTGCAAGAACTATCATGTTAATAATATTTCTGGACATTTACCCAAGATAGGTAAAAATCTTGATTTCAAGGAGATGCGAAAAAGGGTTTTAAAACATGTTAAACAGCATTTGGACAAATTTCCCATTTATCGTTTCGTAATGGTTGACGAAGGACAGGACTTAGACCAGGTGGCTTATAAAATCTTAAAAATAATTGCTGAACATATTACGGTATGCCTGGATTACCAGCAACAGATATATGAAGAGAAATGCGAACCGGACGAAATAGTAAGAATATTACAAACAAGCAGAAAAAATCGTATTTTGCTGGAAGCATTTCGCTGTTCCCCCTATGTTGCGGAACTGGCTGCTACTTTACTGTCTGAAGAGAAACGACAACCTTATCTTGCTCAGGTGCGTATCCCTCAACGCGAACGATTGACCCCGCTGCTGTACTATGCAAACAGCCGGGAGGAAGAAAGCCGGCGGATGATTGAGATTATTCGCACCCGTATGGATGCGGGTGATCAAATAGCGGTCTTATTTCCACGTAATAAGATGCTTTATGGTTATGCCCAGGCTATGCAAGAGGCTCATATTGAGGTGGAAACTATGGCTAACATTGATATCCATAGTAATCGTCCCAAGTTCGTCAACTACTATAGTGTGAAGGGACTGACCTTTGACACCATACTAATGCCGCGTCTGGTTGATTGGGCTTTTTCGAACATATCAGATGAACGTACGAAACAGCTGTTGTTTGTGGGAATAAGCAGGGCCCGGCGCTGGGTCTACTTAAGTACAGATGAAAACCTGCCATTGAAAACATTGGAATCACTTACTGCCTGTGACCATTTAACCATACAGCGCCCAGAAGATCTCTTGCCTGATTCAACTAGCGAAGGCGCACAGAGGACAATAGAAGATGACTTATTAGATTTGCTTTGATATGCAGGATAATAACAGTTGCCGATTATACCTTCCATCAAGTGAGCGGCAACACCTTGCCGGTAGACTTGAGCTGGCTGCTGGAGCGGTTCAAGGTAACCCTGACTGAAACCGAACTGGACAACTGCGAGGGGATGCTGGTCCAGGGCAATGAGAACCTGGAGGAATCGATCTATGATCCCCAGATTGGCAAGGTTTTAAGTCTTTTGACGGTGCCGTAAACAAAAGTATAAGGGATGGGGGAGTAAAAAATGATAGTTTACTCCTAAAAGGTTGCGGAAATTTATCAGTGGGAACCATCCAAATAACAGATTGCAGTTATTTTGCAGGATTATGGAAGTTATTATAGAAATTAGTCAAAAGCGAATAATCAGATCCCTTTCATGATTTAATAGTTGTTAAATAATATATTGAGAGCGGAATGCATTTGATTATATTTATTTATTGATCAATAGTAGTCGGAAACCGTCAAAGTTGGATAAATACGAGACATACCATTTAACTGGATTAGGAACCTAGCAAAAATCGTAATTCGAGGTGTTTCCAAATCAAACAAATACTGGACAACCGCCGGCGGGGGAATGTCGGTGACTACCTAATAGAAAACATTGATAAAAAAGCTAAGCTATCCATTGTGTCAGCTTATTTTACTATTTACGCCTATAACGAGTTAAAAACTCAGCTTAACAAGATCGAACAACTGCGGTTTCTTTTTGGGGAACCTACCTTTGTCCAGGATGAAAACCTCAAGGAAAACCGTCAGTTTATGGTGGAAAAGACTCGGCGGGAGAATGCTGTGGCTGGAACTGGAATAGAAATCAAGTTGAAAAACAGTCTTACTCAGAAAAATATTGCCCTGGAATGTGCTGCCTGGATCAGGCAGAAGGTTGAAATAAGGTCCCTGGTAAAACCTGATTTTCTCCATGGTAAAGCCTACATTATACAAAACCCAAAAGGCAACCATTCAGCTGTTGTAGGGAGTTCTAACTTCACTGTCAGCGGCCTCGGTTTAAAAGGCCATTCCAATATGGAATTAAACATCGTCAGTGATGAGTCGGAGAACATTAAGGAATTGTTGGGTTGGTTTGATGAAATCTGGGATCACCCTGAGATGGTTGAGGATGTAAAAGAACAGGTCTTGGAGACTATTTCTAACCTTTTTGTGGAGAACTCACCGGAGTTCTTATATTTTGTAACCATTTATAATATCTTCAAATCCTTTGTTGAGGAAATAGATGAAGAGGATATTATGGGCCAGCGGACCGGTTTTGCTGATACTCGCATCTGGAACATGCTCTATAACTTTCAAAAGGACGGTGTAATCGGAGCAATAAACAAGCTGGAACATTACGGCGGCTGCATCCTGGCTGACAGTGTCGGCCTGGGTAAAACCTTTGAAGCTTTAGCGGTAATAAAATATTACGAACTGAAAAACGACCGCGTACTGGTCCTGGCTCCCAAGAAATTGCGGGAAAACTGGAGTGTTTATACTAACAATGATGTCCGTAATATTCTTAGCCAGGATCGTTTTAACTATGACCTGTTAAATCATTCCGACCTGAGCCGGCAAAGCGGCAAGTCAGGAGACATCAACCTGGAAACCATAAACTGGGGCAATTATGACCTGGTAGTAATAGATGAATCACATAATTTCAGGAATAACCCCCCGGTGAAAGGCCGATTAACCCGGTATCAAAAACTGATGCAGCATATTATTAAAGCCGGGGTCAAAACTAAAGTGCTTATGCTATCTGCTACCCCGGTTAATAACCGCATGAATGACCTAAAAAACCAGATTGCCTTTATTACTGAAGGCGATGACCGAGCCTTGCAGGCCACTACCGGCATTAAAAGCATTGAGATAACTCTGAAAGAAGCCCAGAAACGCTTTAAACGCTGGACCGAACTACCCGATGATAGCAGAACTACCGAAGGCCTCTTGGACGCCTTGAATTTTGACTATTTCACCTTGCTGAATACACTGACCATAGCCCGCAGCCGCCGGCATATCCAGAAATATTATAGAACTGATGACATTGGTGATTTTCCCAGACGCCTGGACCCCATTAGCATTAAGGCTGACATTGATTTACAGGATGAATTCCCTCAGTTAAAGGCTGTTAATACCTTGATTCGCAAATTACATCTTTCCCTTTACAAGCCTTTAAGCTATGTTTTGCCTGAACGAGCCCGGGCCTACAGCAATTTATATGATATAGAATTAAAGGGATCAGTTTTCCGTCAGACTGACCGGGAGTTAAGTTTAACCGGCTTAATCCGCATTAACCTCTTCAAACGGCTGGAAAGTTCGGTAAATTCATTCTGCCTGTCCGTAAAGAGACTGTTAAACCATGTTAATGCGGCTCTTGATATGATAAATAACTGCAGTGAAGACTATCTCAAAGATGCGGATATCAGCGAGATTGACATAGATGATCCCCAATATGAAGATTTGTTGCTGGGCAATAAGGTTAAGGTTTTACTAAACGATTTGGACTTGATACGTCTGCAGCAGGATCTAGAAGAGGATCGGGAGAAGCTGCAGTATCTTTATGATGTGTCTAATAAGGTTGATGCCAACCGTGATGCCAAATTAAAAATCCTGATTAAGCTTATCGCTGATAAACAAAAGCACCCGGCAAATACCGGCAATAGAAAAGTCCTGGTCTTCACTGCCTATGCTGATACTGCTCGTTACATTTATGATAATGTGGCACCCTGGGTGCATAAAAAGTATGGGCTCTATTCTGCTCTGGTAACCGGTACTGACGCTGGGCGTACCAACCTGAAAGGTATAAAACGGGAGTACAATTCTATTCTTACCAGCTTTTCCCCCCTGTCCAAGTCCCGCGCGGAAATATCACCTGAACTGGAGGAGGAAATAGACATTCTGATTGCCACCGACTGCATCTCGGAGGGACAAAATCTGCAGGATTGTGATTACCTGTGTAATTATGATATACATTGGAATCCGGTTCGTATCATTCAGCGCTTTGGACGTATTGACCGCCTGGGTTCCAAAAATGATAAAGTCCAGTTGGTTAACTTCTGGCCCAACGTTGAATTAGACGAGTATATTAATTTGGAAGCCCGCGTTTCCAATCGCATGGTGTTAATGGACGTATCAGCTACCGGGGAAGAGAACCTGATTACATTCAGTGAGAAAGACCTGATGAATGATCTGGAATATCGCCGCCGCCAACTGCAGCAACTGCAGAATCAGACACTTGATATGGAGGATTTGTCCGGGGGTATATCTATAACCGATTTGACTCTGGATGATTTCCGCATGGATTTAATTCGTTATATGAAAGCCAACCCCGGCAAACTGGAAAAAGCACCTACCGGCCTCCATGCCCTGGTACCAACCAAACCCAAACTGCAGGAGGAAGCAGAACCCGGAATCCTCTTCTGTCTGAAACAAAGTGAGTACAGCAACCAGCAGCGGCAAGCCAATTCCCTGCATCCGTATTATCTAGTCTATATCAGCGATGATGGTAATATCCGCTATGCCCATACCCAGCCCAAGAAAATCCTGGACATCTACAGTGGGCTCTGTGACGGAGAACAGGATGTTTATAAAAAACTATGTGATGCATTTAATGAGGAAACCGGTGATGGAGCCAACATGCTTAAGTATTCAGCTTTGCTGGAAACTGCCGTAAACAGCATTGTAGGAATTAAAGAAGAAAAAGGCATGGAATCACTGTTCGCCCTGGGTGGGACCAGAGTGCTTGATGAACAGCTGCATGGCCTGGATGATTTTGAGTTGATTAGTTTCATGGTGGTAAGGTGATGCAATGCTTGAAACCTTAATGGAAATATTCAACCTGCCGCCGAAGGCTCGGCTGCAAAAGCGGATGTCTAAAAGTATGTTTTACCGCAATGCCGAGTTCAGTAAAAAAGAGGTCAAAACCTTTGTGGACGAAATTCAGGTAATTCAGA
>JBAYYO010000090.1:0-7583 GCA_041672985.1 Syntrophomonas sp.
CCGGCCGCCCTGGGGAAAAGGGGTATCAGTCGCAAGGGCTGGTATTTGCGGCACCCGGAAGGTGTAATCTATATCAGGCCGGAGGTGACAAGGGGACGGTTCTTTTGTCGCCTATCAAGGAAACGGTGACCGGGATTAAGATAGCGAGGGTGACAAAAGAACCGTCCGAGACCGCTGAAAAGTTTCATAAATGTCATCCTGAGGAGCTGCAGGCGACGAAGGATCTCTTTTGAAGTCCGTAATATTGGGACTTTAGCTAACGAGATTCTTCGCTATCGCTTAGAATGACACGCAAAAGAGCGGGTGACAAAAGAACCGTCCCCTTGTCACCTTATAGGAGTTGGGTCTTAATGGATGATAAAACATTGTATGAGGTTAATTCTATATTTCAGCAGCCCTGGTGGCTTGATGCGGTGGCACCCGGCCAATGGGGTGCCGCGGTGGTTAACCGGGGAGAGGAGGTTGCCGCACGCCTGCCCTATGTTTTGGGAAAAAGGTACGGGATGAACGCTATTATTATGCCTGAACTCACCCAGACCGCAGGCCCCTGGTTGAGAAAGTCTACGGCCAAGTATGCTAACCAGATCTCGGAACAAAAGGAGTTAATGGGTGAACTGATTGCACAATTACCGGAGGTGGATTATTTTTGCCAAAGCTTTTCACCCTCCATAACCAACTGGCTGCCTTTTTATTGGCACGGCTTTCAGCAAACGACGAGATATACATATAGGATTGAAGATCTCAGCGATACGGAAAAAATCTGGGCATCGTTTGCGAAAAACGCTCGCAATAACATTAGAAAGGCTGAAAAGCTGGTTACCGTCAGGAGTGACTTGGAGCTTGACAAGTTCCTCCGGGTCAATAGCCTTACCTTCCTGCGGCAGAATATGGAGATTCCCGTCTCGGACGATTTTATCAGGAGATTAGACAATGCCTGCCTGGCCCATGATGCGCGCAAAATGTTTTTCGCTGAAGATGCCCAGGGACGCATCCATGCCGGGATATACCTGGTGTGGGATTCTAACACGGCTTATTTAATTATGAGTGGAGAAGACCCGGAATTGAGGAACAGTGAAGCTTGCTCTCTCCTGGTGTGGGAAGCTATAAAGTTTGCATCCACGGTTACCAGGGTATTTGATTTTGAAGGCTCAATGATAGAATCAATTGAACGTTTTTTTCGATCTTTTGGTGCAACTCAGACCCCCTATTTCCAACTGACCAAAATGAGCCGCAAAATGAGAATCGCCGAACATGGCAGGGAACTGATCAAGGCCCTGCTAAATCGTTAGCCTGTTTTTTTAGAAAGGCAGAGGGAAGCCACAAGGATGTCAGTTTTTATTATAAGTACCCCGGAATCATATTTACCTGAACGCAGCTATATTCTGGATGTGGTCATTAAACAATGGCTGGGATTTGAATATAAACATCAAATCTGGCCGCAATCTTATTCACAGATTCGGGTCAACGATTATGAGGAATCTGCCCTGGCTATGCCGGATACCTTTTTTCAAACACCCGCAAAGGACTGGTTAACGGAGCGATCTTTACCGCTTGGTCCCTTACCTTTAATGGATCTGGATCATTATCGGGAAGAAATACCTTTAACAAATAGTGATATTCCCATAATCTCAGGCCGCGACCATCCGGAAGGGGTTTTTAGCCAGTATCCCTGGCAGCGCAGGCAGCCCTACCTGTGGAATGCCGCCCAGCACTGTTATGTGGGAATCGACATATTCGGGGCGGCCTTCTTCATGCTTACCCGCTATGAAGAATATGTTGAGCCAGATCGCGATCAGTTTGGCCGTTTCCCGGCCAGTGCTTCCCTGGCCTGCCGGGAGGGATTCCTGGAAAGACCAATTATTAATGAATATATTGAGGTCCTCTGGTGGTGTATGAAACGGCTTTGGCCTGGTTTAGAGAGGAAAAAGCGCACTTTTCAGACTATGGTGAGCCATGATGTGGACATACCTTTTGCCTATGCAATAACATCGACCGGCCAACTTATTCATAATCTGGGGGGAGATTTGCTGAAAAGGAAGTCTCCGCTCATGGCCATAAACAGGGCTAAATCCTGGGTTACTGTTAAGAGGAGCGCTCCTCAGCAGGATCCCTATTATAACTTTGGCCGCCTCATGGACATCAGTGAGCAACATAATTTGAGAAGTGCCTTTTATTTTAAAACCGGCTGTACCAATCCCAACTATGATGATAAGTACTCTATTAATCATCCGTACCTGAGAGCTCTGTTACGCGATATTCACAATAGAGGCCATGAAATCGGTTTGCATCCCAGCTATGAGACTTACCTGAATCCGGAGCAGACCAGGGCGGAGTTTCATAGGCTGTTAAAGGCCTGCGCAGAAGAGGACATACGGCAGGAGGAATGGGGCGGGCGGCAACATTTCTTGCGCTGGCAGGTACCGATAACATGGCGCAGCTGGGCTGAGGCGGGGCTGGATTATGACAGCACCCTGGGCTACGCCGATCATGCCGGTTTTCGCTGCGGGGTCTGCTATGAGTTCCCAGTCTATGATCTGGAATTAAGCCAACCTCTGGACCTGGTGGAGCGACCTCTGATTGTTATGGAAGCGAGTGTCCTGGGGGAGCAGTATATGAATCTCAATGAGCAGCAGGCCCTGGATTCTATAATGACGCGGAAGCAAATGTGTAATATGTATAAGGGAGTTTTTACTTTGCTGTGGCATAATAGTAGTTTTGACAGTCCAGAAAAATGGGAAATGTATACGGCTATTGCGGCTCCCTAGAAATGAACCCTGGGCAATATTTACTGAAGGAGGGTTCCAACGATTATAATCGACCCCGGACCTAAAAATGAACACGGTGCCATACTTACCATACAATACGAGGTGATGAGATGAAAAAGGTTTTATTGATATCCTATTATTTTCCTCCTCGTCCCGGGGTAGCTTCCAACCGCACTGGAGGGCTGGCGAAGTTTTTACCCCAATTTGGCTGGGAACCACTCATATTAACACCTAAGTTACGTGCCGGAACGTGGCCATCCTATGCACGGGTAATTGAAACGGAGGGTTCGTCTTCGGTCGATGCTTTTAAGCAAAGAGCGGGAATAAGGGATAAGAACGAACAACTGCAAAGTAATACCATGCTGTTCAGGTTTGCCAAAACTATTGGCAAAGGACTATTCAGAGAAGTCGTTTGCTATCCGGATGAACACAAATCAATGATTCCCTCCTCAATGAAAATTGGAGAGCAAGTAATAAACGATGAGAAGATTGAGGCTATAATCAGCAGTGCTTCACCCGTGAGCACCCATATAGCAGCCAGCCGTTTGGCAGCCCGGGCTGGTCTGCCGTGGATTGCTGACTTCAGGGACTTATGGACCCAGTCCCATGATTACAAACATTCGGCTATACGGCATTGTCTGGAGAGCAGATTAGAAAAGCAAACCATGAGATCTGCCCATGCCCTGGTCACAGTATCGGAACCTTTAGCAGTTAAATTGAGGGTACTGCATCAACAGCCGCCGGTTTTTTCGATAACCAACGGATTTGATCCTGACGAGATCAGGACTGCGGATAAAGCTAATCCTAAATTTACTATCACTTACACTGGCCAGATCTATGCTGGGAAACAGGATCCTTCTTTATTGTTTGCTGCTATTCAGAACTTAATCAAGACTGGTGCCTTAAGTGGAGATAATCTGGCAGTCGATTTTTATGGTCCTTATAGTGAAGTGTTAAGTAAAACTATTCGTCAGTTTGGTTTGGAGGATATAGTTAGGCAGCACGGCATTGTGGATCGTTTAACCGCTATAGAGAAACAAAGGGAATCATCAATATTGTTGTTATTAAACTGGGATGACCCGGCTGAAGAAGGGATTTATACCGGCAAGATTTTCGAATATCTGGCCGCCCGACGTCCGATATTAGCTTTTGGCGGTAAGGGTGGGGTAGTCGAAGAACTGCTGGGTCAAACCAGGACGGGGGTTTTTATAAATAACAGTGAGGCCCTGCCCAAGCTTTTGCTAGCCTGGTATGCTGAATTCACCAGGACGGGCTGGATTGGTTATGAACCGAAAAATGAGATGGTACAGCAGTATTCCCAGGTAACAATGGCTCAGAAGTTTGCAGTATTGTTGAATGGGGTTAGCAATTCCTGAGATGATGGGCTGGTTTTGTACACCAGGTCAATGGTCTTGTGCATCGTTTTATGCCAGGAAAAGTTTCCGGCCATATCTGCGGCGACAATTCTTTTATAATATCCTATCTTATCTTTTTCAGTAATCAGCGCATTAAGCGCCTGTTCCAAACTTGAGGCGTCCCCGCTGTTAAAAACGATGCCTTTATCACGGATAACTTCGGTCATCTCCGGAATATTGCTTACGACACAACAATTCCCATAGCTCATGGCTTCCAACAGACTGAGGGGCATTCCTTCAATTTCTGAGGGCAAGACATAAATCAGGGCATTTGAATAGAATTCCTCTAATTCCTCTCCTTGCACAAAACCGGTCATGATTATCCGGTTATCTTTTTGAACCATTTGTTTTATACGGTGCAGGTATTCTGTAGTATGACTCTGATCACCACAAATCACCAATTTTAGATCGGTGTCGAGATTTTGATAAGCCTCAATTAAATAGTGTAGGCCTTTCTCAGGCACAATTCTGGCCAGAAAGAGAATATATGAATCTTTGGTTAAGCCGTACTTGTTTTGGATAACCCTGGTTTCTCTAATTTGGGGATTGTTTACGCCATTGGGTATATATACTGCAGCTCGGTTATATTTTTCCTGGAAATAACGCTGGATGTTGGTTGATAGCACTATTATGAAATCAGCGTATTTAACCGCCACCCGCTCTCCTAATTGGAGATATTTTTTCCCCCATCCCCCCCATTTGGCACGCTGCCAATCTAAGCCGTGTATCGTACATACTACCTTTTTGCCCAGCAATTTGGGGATAAACGCCATAACTGAAGGCCCCAGGGCATGATAATGGATTACGTCGTATTGACCAAATAAGGCATAGATTGTAGCCAGCAGTGAGGCCACCACTGCATCGAGATATTTGTTGTCAATGGTTGGGACATTTATAACTCTAACCCCTTTGTAGTTTCTCAGTTTTTTGAATCCCTTTTTGCGGCGATTATAGACATGAACTTCATGGCCTGCCTCTACCATCCGCGTGGCAAGCTCCTCAACACATATTTCTATACCGCCTTCCCGGCTGGGGATACGTTTGTGCCCAATCATAGCGATTTTCATGAATACAATTTCTCTCCCATGAAGTTATTTCCGTCCAGAGTGTAGCTTCGCTTGATGAACTTGTGATATAACACCCATTTGAGCGGAATCCAAATGTTTTGATGCATGGCCGGGGAAACACTGCCGATCATCCAGCAGTTTTTGGGACAGGTTTTCACCGCTTCTCTGACTCTGGCTGCTTTTTCAGAGTACCAAATCTCATCCCAATCCTGAACGTTAAGATTGCCCATAGACATCTTGGAGGTCATGCCGTTGCAGGGCAAAACATCACCGCAGGGATCAACAAAAAAACCATTGCTGCCCATTCCACAGGGCAGATAGCGTGGTTTATCGTTGATGTAGTTGATGAGTCCGTGATTGAAGTAGGCCCGAAACCATTTCTTGGGGGATGTTGATTTAAGCAGTTCGTTGATGAGGTTCTGAAAGGCTTCCGCTACCAGGATTTGGTCGTTTATTATGTTATCATCTTTTCTGAAATAGAAGGAGTTGTGCAGCGCAGCGGTCGCAAATTCCATCTCCATATGGTTGGAAAGATGGTATAGAAGCACCAGGTCTTTGGCATTCATATCCTGCACGGTCATTCCAAATCCAACATCCTTATGACCCTGGGCGGTTAATTCCAGCAGGCTGCGCATGGCCCGATCGAATCCATCCGGAATACCGCGGATGGCATCATTAGTTTTAGGCAGCCCCTCAATGCTGATCCTTATGCCAATCCGGGGGAATTTTTTGCATAAAGCCAGGATTCTGTCATAGAAGTAACCATTGGTGGAAATAACAATCCGGGGTGTTTTTTTGTATAGTTCTTCTACAATCTCGTCCAGGTCTTGTCTGATAAACGGTTCCCCACCGGTTATGTTGGTAAAAACCATAGGGGGAAGTTTACGTATGGTATCAACTGATATCTCGTCCTTCTTCTTGGAGGGGTCCAACCAGCAATTACACATATTACATCTGGCGTTACATCTATAGGTAACAATTACAGATCCAAACAAGTTCTTTTTTGCCAACTTGCTATCTCCCCTGCTAATAATTCTAACCGTAAAAATATTTTTAAATCAGTATGCCGAATTCATTCCCGCTACTTTAATAATGGTTTCAAACATGATGTTGAAATCCAGCCAGATAGACCAGTTGTCGATGTATTGGGTATCTAATGCTACCACCATGTCGAAATCCTTAATTGAACTCCTGCCATTTACTTGCCACAAACCGGTGATTCCAGGTTTGATGCTCAGGCGCCGCATATGTTCATAATCGTATAGTTCATACTCATCAATGGTGGGTGGACGTGTTCCGACCAGACTCATATCTCCTTTGAGCACATTAAAGAATTGAGGGAATTCATCTAAACTGGTCTTACGCAAGAACGCGCCTGCTTTTGTTATTCTGGGATCATCTTTTATTTTAAACATCAGGCCATCTTTATGTTCATTTAGATCTTCCAGGTCGCATTTCCGGGATTCAGCATCAACAGACATGGTTCTAAACTTATAGATGTCAAAAATCCTGCCATAACGGCCCACTCGTTTTTGCTTAAAAATTATCGGTCCCGGAGAGTCCAACTTTATTACAGGAATAACAAATATAGAAATTAATATGGTAATAAAAATCCCGATTAGGGAACCTATAATATCCAGCAAGCGTTTTGAATACTGCTGTATGGGATTGAGTGATACCGTATGAAAGGTCAGAACGGGAAGGGTTCCAAGCATTGAAGCGTTGATGCGGCACTTTTTTAAGTAATCTATATTCAACACTATCCTGGTTGTAATCCCCATCTGTTCACATATGCCGACATACTTTTGCCAATCCCCGGGGTATTGATCGGGCAGGCTAAATATAACTTCATCAACTACGTTTGTTTTTAGGATTTGTCCTAAATCCTCAAGACGTCCTAAGTTCGGCGAATCAGGTATTTCTTCCCCCTCATCAACTTGGATAACACCAATTATGTTGAAGCGAAGATGGGTCTTCCCCAGATATTTGGCAAAACGCAGGTAAGTTTCCCGTGAACATACTACGATTATTTGCGCGGCATTTGTGGCCGAGATATTGCGGCGAAAAAAATTTCCCCAAAAGCATCGTTCCGAGAACATGATAATAATGCACAGAATAATAAATATCCCGATAAACAGGCGGCTGGTACAGGTCTCTTTTATAAAAAAAAACATACTGCTGAGGCCCAGACCCGCAAAAACAGAGGCGCAAATAACATTGCGGAGAACCCGATCGAAGTAGTAAAATGTAGTCTTGTTATACATTCCACTTAAGGCCATGCAGGTTAACCAAAATGGGATAAATATAATAAGTATCCAACCATAACTGGCAATCCC
>JBAYYO010000091.1:0-7461 GCA_041672985.1 Syntrophomonas sp.
AGCCTGTATCGCCCGGGAGGAACTTTTACTAAAATATCCGGGTCGAAAAATCATGATTGCGGACTCGCTGGGTGCATCATCGGGTTACGGCCTACTCACTGATGCGGCGGCCGATATGCGGGACAACGGCGCAACCATTGAAGATGTGCATGCCTGGATAGAGGAAAACAAGCTCAACGTGCACCACTGGTTTTTCTCCACCGACCTTACCCACTATAAACGCGGCGGCCGTATATCAGCTGCATCTGCGGCTGTGGGAACTTTGCTGAACATATGTCCGCTGCTAAATATGAGCTATGACGGAAAACTGATTCCTCGCGCCAAGATTCACGGGAAAAAACACGTCATTACCGAGATCGTACACATGATGGAAGCGCATGCGCAAAACGGCACCGAATACTCGGGCAAGTGCTTTATCTCTAATTCGGCCTGCCATGACGATGCACGCAAGGTGGCCGACCTGGTCGAGGAAAAATTCCCCCACCTCAACGGCCCGGTCATGATCAACAGCGTGGGCACCGTAATCGGTTCGCATACGGGACCCGGGACTGTCGCGCTTTTCTTTTTCGGTGACAAGCGCCAAGATTGACCAGTTGGAGTTATACTTCAAATAAATAACTCGGGGTCAGGCCCCGAGTTATTACTCATTCAGCAATTATGGGTGTATTCGATAGAACCAACCGATTCGCCTCCCCTTTGCAAAAACTCCCCCTTTATAACCCAGCCTTTTGATTTTCACTCCCTTGGCGGTGCTCCGTTTAGCAAAAAGCCGCATTTCCCTGCCGCGGCACCTGGAGCTTAAACTACATTTGGAAGTCAGAACCGGCTTCCGCAAATTAACGCGAAGGGAGGTAAACCCCATGGCAGTAACTGCTACCTCATTAGCCACCGATCTCGTCCTGGTAATGGACAATGGAATCGGAGCATCCGGTCAAGCCCTCAGTAAAAATCGCACCTACAAAAACATTAAGATCGCCGCTACCGATGAGGACGTCTATGCCGTAGCTCAGACCCTGATAGGGCTGCAAAGCAGGACCAACAACTTTATACAGCGCAGGAACACCGTCGAACTCGAATCCGTGTAACCCCAATGAGTCGGGGGACAGATAGCAGAACTCCCTCAACATTAAGGAAAGGAGGACACCATAATGGCAGCGCAAAGAATCCTGGAAATGGACTTTAACTCCGAGCTGGGCAGGACCCAGCGCATCCGCATCTATGATGCCAAAGACCCTTTGACCGGCACCGAAGTCGCCGCCGCGATGGACAGCATCATCACCAAAAACATCTTTACCGGCCCGGGCGGTAGCCTCACCGGTAAGATTGACGCCCGATTAGTAGTAACCGACAGCACCGATTTGGACCTGGTCTAAAACCCAGCAGGGGGACGGTTTTCTGTCCCCCTTAATCTAGGACTGGGACAGTAAACCTGTCCCCCTGTCCGCGAGGAGGTATCAAAAGATGGAAGATTTATTAAACCTGATAGGTAACGTCGGATTCCCCATAGCTGTCTCCGTCTACCTTCTGATACGAGTAGAAAGTCAGCTCATCAAACTAACTACAGCTATCGGTGAGTTGCGGGAAGCCATCATTACCCTCCCCCATGAAAAGTTATGGCTGCCGGCTGCTCCCCACGCCACCTATCCCAACCAATAACTCGGGGTCAGGCCCCGAGTTATTGAGGGGGTGAGACCTCAGGCAGGCAGTTTACTTGCAATAACTCGGGGCCTGACCCCGAGTTATTAAAATCTTGTAAATATGTATGGCAACGGCATTACCTGGTTGAAGACCCTAATGAATCTCCATGCCCATTATTACTGAGAGATTGTTCGTTTCCTCAGGAGGTAGTATACTGCGCATGAGGAGAGAGACTAATGGAAGATATAATTAATCAGGATAATGGAATAGTAATATTAGTTCATGGTTTTAACAACGACGAATCAGACATGTTTCCTCTCAAAAAGCATTTGAGAAGTTGGGGCTATGAGGCTGTCACAATAAATCTACCCCTTAGATTTTCTGCCCTTGAGGACTGTATCGCCCAATTTGAGAAGCAATTCTATCAACAAGTATCCGATTTTGAATACTTTAGGTGTATTCATCTGGTGGGTTACAGTATGGGAGGATTAGTGGTTCGCTCATTCCTGGCCCAAAATATAGTGCCCAAACTGGGGAGATGCGTATTGATTGCTACCCCCAATCAAGGGACAAAACTTGCGGATATGTCTGATAAGTTGTTGAAACCATTGGGGCAAATATATAAACCAATTAAATCACTTAGGACTAACAGTTTGGATATTGGATACCCCATGAATACACCTAAGCCGGAAATTGGTGTTATTGCAGGAAACACCAGCAAACATTTACTGGGTATCTTTTTAACAAGTGAAAATGATGGAAGGGTGGAAGTGGAGTCTGCGAAATACCAGGGCATGACTGACTTTGTTATAAAGCCTTACGGACATAAAGAAATCCACCATCAGCTGGAGACAGCAAAATTAGTAGACCTTTTCCTGAGAACAGGAAAATTTTGAGCCTGATAGCTTATCCCGAGAGGAAAAACCAGGCCAAGGAAAATATATATTCTTATTGTTGGTTCTGGCCGCATTGTTTCAGATATCATGTTCTACACCAGAAACACGACAAAATATGGAACAAAATCACTCTAGTACAAACAGTATTTTTATTCCATATGAGATCGCCATATTTAAGAATGATTAATATAACCCTGGAAAGGTATATTTGATAATTACTAGAAAACATAGATTATTTTAAGAAGTTTAATGATAAATGTGGTCATGATGTGGGTGAGTCTTTGGGGTAAAAAGGAAAAAGCAAGTAAAAATCTTGTAAATATGTATGGCAATCAATAAAAATAGAAAAATTTATTTGACCCCGACCTTAGGTCGGGGTTTATACTTTCCTTAAGGTGGGATGAAGATTGGAAAAACATCTTAAGATCGGCGAATTTGCAAAATTGACCGGGGTGACTATAAAAACGGTACTTCATTATCATAAGATTGGCTTGCTGGCTGAAGTGAAGCGTTCGGCTGGCGGTTATCGATTGTATGGCCCAACAGAATTAGACCGTATGCGTTCAATTAAACGTCTCAAATATCTGGGTTTGAGCCTGGAGCAGATCAAAGAAATACTGGGTGAACCTGATGACCATAAGTCTTTCCGTGAGGTTCTGCTCGCTTTGCAAACAGAATTGCTGACGCAGATTAGCACCATGACGGAGCGATTAGAGAAAATCCAGAGCTTATTGAGTGAAGATCAGCATTACCTGGTTGAAGACCCTGATGAATCACCATCCTTCAAAATGTTTGTAGATATACTGGGTGAAGATGCCCGGGAACAATACGTAAGCATTTGCCCGGAAATTTATGAGCAGGAGCGCAAACTCTATGGAGTCATAGATGATTTGCAGTGGGGTCTGAATTATCAGGACACTTTGCGCGAGGTGGCGGAGTATTTTCGCGATCATCCCGATAAATACCAGCAATCCCTGGATTATGGACCGCGAATCACAGCTATTGCCAACATCTCACCTGATTCACTAGCCATTACGGAACTGGCTCTAGAATATGCCCAGTTTATAATGAGCCTTCCTTTTTATGAAAAGCTATTAAGTCAAGAATCAGGACTGGAAAAATCCCTGGAATCATTATGGAGTGACATGTTTGCAGAAGTGTATTCACCATCCCAAATGAAGATGATAGAACTGTTATGTGCGTATTTAGCGGACGGGAAAGCAGTAAACCAGTGAGTAGCGGGGAATTTATATTTGTAAACGCATATCCTTACCGTTTCGTGTTGTGGCCGGAATGCTATTATTGGGCCCGATCAACTGCTTGGGAAAGGAGTAATTAGATATGCTATCTAGCGCAAATCTCATCTTTAGCAATACCAAAAACAATCAACAGATGAAGACTTTCAATTATGCTTTTTTAGTGATTGCGTCAATAGAATTGGTTGTTGCTATATTTATAGTTCGTATTCTAACAACCAGTACAGCAAACTTTTTAATAATATCCGGGATAATCATATTGGTCGATCTTTTTTTGGCCTTCTACTATGTTGCAGCGCTTTTAAGATCAGCTCATTTACTTGGAGAAAAGGGACTAACGATTTGCTTGGGCAGACGTTTTAAAGCCACTGTACCATGGGAAATGATTGAGAGAATTGCACCAGTATCTATACAAGTGTCAACGAAAGATAGCCTTGGACTTACACTGTTCAGGAAAGAAGAAAATCTCTATTGTATGGGAACGAACCAAGCAACCCATATTGTTTCTTTAAAAAATCTCATGATGGTTAAAGCACCGTGTGAAGATAATCCCAAAAGTAAAAGAGGCATGGTTGCAGCAATATTTATTAATGTTGCTGACCAAGAGGCATTTGATAATACAATCAAAAGTTACCTAACCAATAATGATACCCAAGAAATAACAGCCTCAGCATCTGACTTAGAAGATAAATCTCAGGTATTTAGCTTGGATAACACCAGGCTTGCCGATACACCCGCCCAGATCCGCACAGGCAATCCGCTATTGGAGCTACAAAATATCTCCTACCTTTACGGGGATTATAAGGCTGTAGATAACTTAAACATCACAGTTCAAAAGGGTGAGGTTTTTGCCCTCTTAGGACCCAACGGAGCGGGCAAGTCTACCACATTGAAAATGCTAACCGGCTTACTAAAACCTAAAGATGGACAGATATTCCTTGATAAACAAGATATCTGGATAAAAGGCAGTGAGCCAATACGCAAACAAATTGGCTATGTGCCTGACCAACCGATTCTTTATTATCGGCTGACCGCCCAAGAGCATCTCTACTATAGCGGGAAATTATTAGGTTTGGAAGAAGCTTTTTTGCTGGATCGGATCAATTACTTGCTGAGCTGTTTGATCTTGTACCCTACCAGGAGCAAATGGTGGAGACCTACTCTCAGGGAATGCAAAGAAAGGTTTCTATGTGTCTGGCCTTGCTGAATGATCCTCAGCTATTAATTGTAGATGAACTGACCAACGCTTATGATGCAAAAACCATCGCAGTTATTAAGAAAATTTTCAAAGAGCGGAAAACGGCCGGAAAAACGGTGCTTTTCTCCGGCCATGTAATGGCGGTGATGGAGGAATTGGCTGATTATATCGTGATCATCCAAAAAGGGATTTGCTATGCCTCAGGTACGATGGCGGAACTAAGCGCTAAATATGGTGGCAGTAATTTGGAAGATTTATTTTTGCAGCTAACAGATGCCCAAATCAAGAATTAGGTGGGGATAAACGATGACTTCCAGCACTTTATTTTATATGAAAATGAAGCAGGGGATTAACAGCCTGTTTATCTATTCTAAAATGGGCTGGGGCCTGGTATTGCTTGAGCTTCTTGGGTTAGTGAGTATTATCTATGTAATCATGCAAGGCAATTATTATACTGATGATACTTCACTGCTGTTGTTCCTGGCTTTTATGATTTTACTGGGAGGCAGCTATTTATCTGCGGAAAAATATTTATCTGGTGCAGAAAACCAATTTGATTTGTTGACCGGAATCCCGGCTACTAACATAATATGGGCCATTTATGGGCAAGTCTTGTGGAGCAATCTTAGAGTGGTGTCCTTACTTCCGCTCATTCTGGCAGCCTCAACCAAAACCATTTCACCATGGTTAATGATATTGACATTTTTGGTCTTTCCCATTGCTGCTACGCTGGTTGTTTGCGTATGTAATATCTTGATAAACCGGCATTTAAAAAGAATGGCGGCTGTCTTTTACCTGCTTTTTTCATTTTTGTGGGGTGGGGCTATCGCGGCTATGCTTGGCTTTTTGTTAGCAAAGCATAACCTTTCTTTTGCCACGCTCGATAATCGTGATACGTTCTCCATCATTCTTATACTTGGTGCTGTCTCCGTAACAATACTATACTTTTCTGCAACCTTATCTGCTTTATGGCGGGAAGCATATTTGCAGAATGACTCAATAAATAAGCATAGACTGCCCTTCATACGATTCCAACGATTTAGCCGCCTATTTGCAAATCCTTTTATCGCTAAAGAATGGTTTCTCCTAACGCGCAACGCCTTTACCAAAGTGCGTTTTATTGTATGGGTAGCACTCATTATGATCTGCAGTTTTACAAACCTCAAAACCTATTTATATGATCCAAACTTGTTTTTAATCATATCATTAGCTGTATGGCTTTTCTGTTATGGAGAATTGCCGGCCACTGCCTGGCAAAATGAAGGTGAACAGAAATCCTTCTATTGGCTTAGTGGGTTCAAACCATCCCAATTAATTACTGCCAAAATTGCTACCTTCCTCCCATTAACGCTATTCGGTATAGTAACAGCCCTATTTTTAGGATTAGCAATTCAATTAAGTTTCTATGTGATTCTGCAAAGAGCAGGCTTGGTTTTTTTGCTTATTTTGTCAGCTATCATTATAGCTCTCGCGATCGCCTGTATTGGCCATAACAGTTCCCAACAAATCATGAACAATGCCATGTTAGAACAAGTTCCATTTACGATAAGCGCCATTTTAGCAGTTAGTATTGAATTCTTATTTTGTTGTATTGTTTTTTTGCCACTGTCCTGGATTCTTTTATTATCTATAAGCATTCCAATAATCTGTCTGATTGGCCAGGCAATGTGGCTAAGCAGAATTTATTATTCGATTTGATTTTGCAACCTATCCCTGAGATCCAACCTAATTGAGTGGAAACATGAAGGTAAATAATGGTTGTTAGGGGGCAAATTTAAGCCTATACTTAAAAAAGGACAATTATTGAGGATTTTGTAATGATAGGCTGGTGTCGAGATCGCTTTGGTTTGTCGTAAGCACGTCTGCTTAGGCTGGAATTCAAAAACCCTTGGACGATTATTAATATTTTACGAGGTGATGATTGTGAACAAAACAGTTCCCTCAAAAGCAATATGTATTTTATCGGCATTAGTTATTCTGCTAATATTATCAGCTTGTTCTTGTGCTCAGGTAAGTAATCCTGAACAAAACACAGACACGTCTACCAAAACGCCGACAGAAAATTTACTTTATGATTATGATTTGATTTATACCTATCATAATACTGATTATGATACGGAAAATTTTGCAAAGATTGCGGAGCTTTTACAATCAAAAGACATCCTTACAGTTGCAAGCACAAATTATACAGATGATAATAAAGTTTTACAAATAAATTACCAGTTAAAGCTCTCAGAAACAGACCCCAACTATACGATTAATTTTACCAAGCAAATGCAGGATGCTATTGTATTGTTTGCTGTTTTTGATTATATCAAAGGGATAGAAATCAATTTTACCCAAGCAGATTATACTTTTGGCGGCGTTCCAATAATGAGAGCGGATGCCGAGACGATTTTTGGAAAAACGATTGCACCGTTTGGAAATACGAAAGAGGAATTCACGGTAGAATTCCCAGATAAAGTACAAGCAG
>JBAYYO010000092.1:0-7448 GCA_041672985.1 Syntrophomonas sp.
GGGTAGGGTGAATCTGGTTATCGGCGGCTCCCATGGCCTGGCTGACGCAATAAAGAAAAGAGCGGATCTGACCATTTCCTTTTCTAAAATGACCTTCCCCCACCAGATGGCAGTGCTAATCCTCAGTGAGCAGATTTACCGCGGATTTAAAATACTTAAAGGTGAACCCTATCATAAATGAAAGACCGCTTGTGATGCCGCAAATAAGTCCGGGGACTGTCCGAGACCACTGAAAAAGTATCATAAATGTCATCCTGAGGAGCTGCAGGCGACGAAGGATCTCTTTGGGAAGTCCGTAATATTGGGCCTTTAGCTAACGAGATTCTTCGCTATCGCTCAGAATTATAACGCAAAAGAGCACTTTTTCAGCAGTTTCGGACTGTCCCCGGACTTATTTAGTATAAACACGGGCCGCAACAGAACTACCCCACCACACTTCCTGTCAGGATCACTTATCTATTCTCGCACACAGCTCATATTCTTTCTCCATCGTGCATACAGATACGTAGACAAATCGATGGTGAAAATCGAAACGGATAACTTTCGACTGATAAAAGGACTAAATCTAATTTAGCACTTATCTAAACCTCCATTTATAAATTAATGCGCGGCAGAATGGATTTTACGGCCAAAATGCTGCTGGAAAAACTCGCTTAGGCTCAGGGCAGATCTAATCCTTATTTCAATCCTCGGATGGATGGAAGGTTAGAGTCCCCGGGTTTATCATGGAATAGGCGACTTACAAAAATTACCAAATAATAGATCCTCTTTTGAGTGTAAAGGAAGAAGGATTTAGGGTGTGAATATTTACTTCCAGGCTGGTCACAAAATGCTTAAAAAGTGGCCTTGTTTAAATGCCTTAGCATTATATTGGAGCGGGGATAAATCTGGGGTGATAAATCAAGAGGACAATATACGGCGGGCCCTTCTGATTACTCGTTGCCTCGTCTTCATTTTAACATCCGCATTCTACTTGGCCGGTCCACCTTTCTCCCCTACAACTATAAAAATTGGGGTTGTCGTAGCAATTCTGATTGCTACGACACTTGCCCAAAACCTGTATGATAGCTGGAACATAAAGACGCTTTACAATCTGATTGCGACACCTCCAGGAACTGGATCTCCTGCCTGCCTGCGGCGTGGGAAAATTATGCCTTTGCTGAGCCTAATGCTTTTGGAAACTGCCGGTGGGGTTTTGCTAATACTGCCAACCGGTGGTTTGGAAAGCTCCTTTGTTTGGTATGCTTTAAACCCAATAATAACGGCGGTAGTATATTTGCCCGGTTTATATTGTTGGGGTACGTTAGGTCTATATATTGGTGCGGCCATTGGAGTCAGTACGGTTTACCCCGATTTCAAAGGCCCGCTGATTCCGTTCATATACGATCACCTGAGCATACTGCTGGTGTTTTTCCTGAGTACTTCTCTGGCCCAGGTAGCCGTTTCCCTGTATAAACGTCTGGGGCAAGCGTATGCCTCGCTGGCTAGAGCCTATGAAGTCACAGAAAGATCCCTGACCCATATTTCATCTCTTTACCAGGCCCTGGAGGCCTTTTCCTCCAGGGAGGATGGGGCTCAACTGGTTGATGTTCTGGCGGTTTATGCCCATAAACTTTGTGAAGCGCCGGCGGCCTGCTTCCTGCCAAATGGTGATGATTATGGGGATGAGGAAGGCCGCAGCGCCATCTTGCGTATTGCTGACCAAGATGGTTTGAATAAGAGGATAGACTGGGAACAGGAAATGAGCAGGATATGGAACCGAATGAAGCCTGCTGAAGGAGTAATTGTACAACCCCTGGATAAGGAAATAGGTCAATTGATAGCCGTTCCAATTATATCCGGGGGGGAATATTTCGGGCTCCTGGCTTATTTGCAGCCCCCCGGGGCCAATGATCAAGAAGAAAAGATGCCCGCCCTTATTTTTTTGGCAGGGATTGCAGGAATTATTTTAGAGAGACTGAAGACCGATAAGCTATGGGCACGTCTCCTGGTTAGCGAGGAACAAAACCGTATCGCCAACGAAATCCATGACGGTGTTTCCCAATACCTTTTCAGCATGGTTTGCGCTCTGGACACAATCTCCAGGGAACAAGCTTATCTGCAGGAGGAAAGAATCCAGGAGCAGCTGCACCTGCTGGAAGAAACTGCCCATCAGGCCTCCAGAGAACTGCGGGCTTCTATCTACCAATTAAGCCCGCACCAACGTGGTGAAAGTGTTTTTGTTGACAACCTGGCCTCTTACCTTGACGATCTGGGCCGGTTAAATAACATTCAGGTAGACCTGCAGGCGGAAGGGAATGAGGAAGTATTAAGTTCGGCCTTGCGCAAAGCACTGTATCGTATTGTCAGGGAGGCCAGCAGTAATGCGGTCCGGCATGGAAAATGCAGTTCCCTAAAGGTGTGCCTGTCGATGTTACCCAACCAGACTGTGTTGGAAATCAAAGACAATGGATGCGGTTACATGGAGGCAAATACTAAGGCGTCCGCCAGTTGGCAGACAGGTTTGGGGAAGCGGAACATGTACCAACTGGCAGCTTGTTTTAACGGTGACCTGGAAACCCGGAGTGAACCAGGCGCAGGTACTCTAGTGAGGTGTACTATCCCGAAAAAAGGTGAGACTGAAGAAAAATTAAAGGAGGCAGTCAATAAATGAGACTAGCGCTTATTGACGATCACCCGTTGGTATTACAAGGGATTGAAGCAGTTATACGATCCCAAACCGATATGGAAGTGGTGGGAACGGCAGGCTGTGGTGAGGTGGCGCTGCAGATAATCAAGGAATACCAACCAGATATAGCTATGGTTGACCTCAGACTTCCGGGTGAATATGGGCTGGACATAATAAAAAAGGCCAGGCCGATCGCTTCCCGGTGCCGTTTTATAGTTCTTACTTCGTTTAGCGATAGAGTGGATATAAAACGGGCCATGGCAGAAAAGGTGGAAGGCTATATCTTAAAAGAAGCCCTGCCTGAAGAAATCCTGAATGCAATTAGGTTGGTGGCCAGGAACAGGACCTATATAGACCCGGTAATAATGCAGACTTTGCTTGGTAAGGGGAAAGAGGATCCCATTGAGCACCTTACGCCCAGGGAAATGGAAGTACTGGAATACCTGGCTGTGGGGATGTCCAACCGTCATATCGCTGCGGCGCTTTTTGTAACTGAGTACACCATTAAAAAGCATGTTAGCCAGATACTGGAGAAACTGGAGCTTGCTGATAGAACCCAGGCCGCCCTGTTTGCCTTTTCCAATGGTCTGAGAAAAACGAGCGACTGCAACTCATTATACTAAAGTATACCAACAGATTACCTTATTGAGGATATGAAAAATAGACTGCGGAGTATGGGGCTTGAAGCGGTACCGTAATAGAATGTTTAAAGAACGCTGCCCCACATTCTGACCTAACGCCTGCAGGAAAGGGTTAGTCCGTATGAACCTTATGAAAGGAAGGTGAACAAAAAATAAAAAGGTCCGGTAGTAAGAGAAAAGGCGGCGGCGTATGGTATTTCTTTATTATGGCAGGGATAGCTCTGATAGCTGGCATCGGTTTAATCGGACCGGCGATGGCTGTGTTTAACGATGGAGTCTCAATTTGGGAACAAGTGAGTACCGGGGACCTAACCGATAAGGTCTTGTTCGTCGAGGTTTATCCTGAGGATAATAACCCGGATCATTGCCAGAAAAGGGGAACTATTTCCACCAGGATCGACAATGAAGGTGGGCTCAAAGACCACCAAATAATCATCGACATTGAACGTGAGGAAGAAGAGACCAACTGGGTATGCAATTTCAAGATTAAAAACCAGGGAACGATACCAGTGAGATTCCTACCTCCAACCGTTATAGCAGATGATGCTCTCCAAGTTGAATATGATTTGCCTGATAAGGTTATTAAAAGAGGAAAGAACGGGATGGATCCTGGTGATGAAGTAGAAGGACAAATAAGGATTGGTCTAAATACTGATGTGTCGGGAACATATACATTCCAGATGGATATTGAATGCATACAGTGGAATGCATTCAATGAAGACCCTGATTGGTGGAGGGATACACTGCATATCTATGGCACCGTAACACTTCAAGGGCTGCGAGAAAAACCTACTGACGAGTTTCCAGGCGAAGTGTCAGTACAACTGCGCGAAAGACTTTCAGTGGAGCTGCCAGAACCCCTTGATAACGAAACCACTGAGGTAATAACAACTCAATAGGTAACAAAAACTCAATAAAAAGGGAGGAAACCAAGATGAAAAAAATTAAAGTATTGGCTTTGATGATAGTTTTTGCTTTCGCTGCTCTGGGCGGAGCATATGCCATGTGGTATGACAGTCTGTTCATCAAGGAGAACGTATCAACTGGTATAGTTAATCTGACGTGGGGTTGTACACAATCCAGTGACCCAGGCAACAATTATGTTGGGGCCGGCGGTGTATTTAAGGGAAGCCTGGACAGACTTGATCCCGGCAATCCCAATGATGCCAAAAATGTAGGTTCCAAGAATGCAGTATTATCAAATGATAATGAATATACTGACTGCAGAGCGGTCAATGATGTCCTGAATATTACTCTTAAGAATGGCTATCCCGGCTATCAGGAATCCATTTGCGCTTCAATCGCGAATATAGGAACCGTACCCACCAAATTTGAGGTAACAATGGCAGATGGTACTGCTATCCCGGACTGGATGGATTTTCAGATTGTTGATCTCTGTGGAAACGTTGTTTTCGATAACGGAGTAAATACGCTTGATGGCCTGCAGATTGATCCCGGGGATTGTGTATGTATAAAAATTGTTGAGAGAATTTTACAAGAAGCTCCCCAGAATGCTTCGGCTTGTTTTACATTGCAGCTCAAGGGTATTCAGTGGAACGAATATGACTTTGAACTGCCCAACATCATTACTGCAGACGCAAGCGTTCAATAGAACTTCAATTAGAGCCTAACGGTCATATTGCCGGGGAGCCATCCTTCCCCGGCAATTCCTTTTCTGCGAAAAAGCCCTGTTCAATATGGAAAAAATTTGCTATTATTACAATAATATAACAATAACGGAAGGAGCAGTGCGTTGAAAAGGGGAGAGAAACTGTTGCTGAAGCGGCAATTACCAATATATACAGAGTTGCTGCTGTTGTTTTTGTTGTTGGCATTTCTCCTGGATAACATTATTTTCAGAATACGTATACACGGTTTTATGGGCAACTACTTACTGCCCGCTCTTATGTGGGGCTGCCTGGTTATCCTTATTTATAAACTTCCGGCATCACGGCCGGCCGGCAAATTGCGCCAACAGCGCTTATTGCGATGGTTGGCCTTAATGAGCGTCCTAATCGCTATCCTGTGCACCATGCTAGAAGGAGCTGTGGCTGGATTTGGCAAAAGCCCCTACGACCATAGTATTATGGGTGTTATCATCAACACTGTTTGTGCTGGCCTGGCACTAATTGCCCTGGAAATGGCGCGCGCCTGGTTAATAAACCGGCACTTTTTACGACGTCCTTTCATCGGCATTCCCCTTATCGCCTTATTGTTTACCTGCTTCTCTCTGTCATTTAACCAGATAGTCAACCTGAAAAGTGGTCTGGACCTTACCAAATTCGTCGGCATGAATTTTCTCCCCGAACTGGGGCAAAACGTGCTGGCTGGTTATCTGGCTCTCCTGGGCGGACCAATACCGGCCATTATCTACCGGGGAGGTTTAATGGCATTTGAACGGATGGTACCGGTTTTGCCGGCTGCTAATTGGGCCAGCCATACCTTGCTTAATACCCTGGCACCAGTTTTGGGGTTGATGCTGGTAATGCAGATATATCGTGAGGAAAGCAGGATAATCAGATCTTCCCGCGGTGAAGATAATCCGCTGGGGTGGGTATTAACCGGTGTGGCAGTGATTATGATAGGCTGGTTTTCCATGGGGGTTTTCAGTTATTCACCCCGGGTTATTTTAAGTGGGAGCATGCAGCCGGGTATTAATGTTGGGGATATCGTGATTATTAAAGCAATTGATGGGGATCAGGCCCAGGTGGGAGATATTATCATGTTTCCTATGGGTAAAATGAAAGTTACCCATAGGGTAATAGACGTCCAGCAACGGGATGGAACCAAATACTTTACCACCAAAGGAGATGCAAATAGCGAAGCCGAACGGGATCCGGTATCTGCCAAGAATGTGAAGGGAAAGGTTATCGGGGTGATACCGCAAGCAGGGAAACTGACTATACTCCTGAGAGGCGGTGGTCAGGTTGATTTTCCGCCCGCGAGTTAGGTTAGGAAGGAATTATTTTCTCAGTACAAAATTCCACTTAATTCAAGGCACACTCGAGCCATCTGTCAACCGGGAGAGAGGTATTCTTAATTGAAGGGGTGATTAGTAATGATAAGGACTATACCAGTGAATACTCGGCGGGGGGTGATAGCGTTACTCAGCCTGCTCTTGCTGATATCAGGCGGACTTGCCGCCTGGTGGTTTAATAAACCCGCGCAAACAGCCCAGGGGGTACCGGTTTACACCTGCACCCAGCAGGTCCAGGTGGAGTACCGGGTAGTTCTGACCCAGAATCAATTCTTCCCGGCAACTGTGGTAGGACCAGGCCAGGCCTATATCATGCCCCTAACGCAATATATCGAAACCGTACTGAATTATAGTTTTTCCGGGGATAGCCCGGCTGATATATCCGGGCAATACCAAGTGGATGCCAGGCTGACCGGGTACATGAAAAAAGAAAAAGCCGGCAGTGATAACATGGAAAAAGAAAAAGTTATCGTCTGGGAAAAAAATTGGGAACTGCTACCCCCTACTCCTTTTTCCGTGCATGACCGTAATCTGGAGGTAAAACAGCTTATACCAGTTGATATTCAGGCCTTCTACAATTTTGCCGCGCAAGTTGCTCAAGAACTTAAATTCTCGGCCGACCTGGTCGAGCTGACGGTTGCCTACAACGTTCAGGGCGGTGCATCAACTCCGCAGGGAGAGATCAAGGAGCCTATCAAGGCGGTAATGGTGATACCTATCGACCGAAACGCTTATATGGTGCAGGGAACATTGGCTGATAAACAAGAAAAATCTATAACTGCCAGCCAAAGCGTGGCAGTGCCCGGAGTTATGGCCGCCCGGATCGGATTTACCCTGGCTGCAGCGTTATTTGCGCTTCTGCTCCTTCTGGTAATTTTCAGAACGAAAGCGGAGATTGATGATCCTGCCCAAAAGGAACTCCGGAGGATCATGAAGAAGCACGGGGACCGGATAGCAAATGGTTTCGGGTGGGTGCCGGACTTATCAGGCAGAAATACCCTGGTTCTAAAAACCTTTGAAGATCTGCTTAAGGTGGCCGACGAGGTGGCACAACCTATTCTATACGAAAATGTCCACCCGGGAGTTCATTCATTTTATGTTATTAATGAGCCTTTGATATACAATTATTCTCTGGAAATAGAACTAAATCACGCCCTGCAAC
>JBAYYO010000093.1:0-7446 GCA_041672985.1 Syntrophomonas sp.
TGCTTATTTATCCCCCTCAGCATGATATGGTAAATCCTGGTGCTGCTTCTTTCCCTTGTTCTTCTTGGCATAAAATAACACCTCCATTTTTATCATATCATTCTAAAAACGGAGGTGTCAACAGAACCGTCCCCTGTCACCTATATAGTCTGTTGTATTGATCAAATTCCGATTCAACGGCATTAATCTTTTCACTGCCTCCATCATCTGGTTTTAAATCCATGTGGAGCGCTTTATAGAGGGATTTCCTCAGATCACTCCAGTCGCCCGGTGTAAAGGTGAAGCCATTAATTCCGTCCTTGATCCTCTCCGGCATAGCACCTATACGTGCAGCTATGACGATCCTGTTCATCAATAAAGCTTCATGAATAACAAAATTGTAGGTTTCATACCAGATCGATGGCACGATTATGACATCGTTGTCCGCATAAGCCTTGCTTATCTCATTGTATTTAACGCTTCCACAAAGAGAAATATTGTCTCTTCCCCGGATCAGCTTTCTAATTTTGCGTATATAAGCTTCGTCCCCGCTGCCATATATGTTGAGATGGAATTCGGAAGGCAACTCTTTGAATGCAGTAATTAAACCATGCACGCCCTTTATCAGTGATAGGGTTCCCAGGTATGCGAAATTTCTGATCTTCTCTCTATTTACCATTGTACCAACGCTGGTTGTCATAAATTCCCGGGATACCCCATGGTTTATGACCTGAATGTCAATGTCGGCAAATTCTTTCTCCACCATTTGCTTGACAAATATTGATGGGGCGGCGAGAAAAGCAGCATCCTGCAACAATTCGTGCATTGTTGAATATCGCTTAAAAGTGTCCCGAACATCCAGGCATCCACAGACCCTGCGGCATTTCGCTCCTTTATCGCTTCCGCTGCATAAGCCCCCTTTTCCATCGATCATGATGTCATAATGACACACACTATAAAAACTCGTTAAGGTGATTCCATAAGGTATACCATTTTTTCGACACGCTGCCAGGAATGAGGATACCTTCTGAATATACCCGGCATGAACTATATCCGGTCGCTCCCGCTTAAACAGAAATTGGGCGAATTCATGAACTTCCTGATCATCTGCAATAATGTCTTTTAATATGCCCCGTGGGGCTCTTTTATGTCGATATTCCACCACGTCAAGCCCGTCGATTTGATATTCATTAAATAGAATCCCCCCGATCTTATTTTTAAAGTGACTGCGCGATTTTAACGCATTATATGTGATCACTTTAACATGATTGCCATCACTTTTTGCCTGCAAGGCCATGTTATAGATGAACCGTTCTGTACCTCCTTGACTGAAGGGATAAAAGCAATGCACCAAATAATAGATGGTCTTGCCGCCTCTTTTGGCGCTGCACTCCTGTAAAGGAATGAGTGCGGTATCACCATCTACGGCCAACAATTGATCCGGGATGGTGCCGATACTGTAGTCGGCATATCTTCTTTTGTTAATGATGAATAACTCGCCGGACTTGGCTATCAGCGTCCGTATGTCATAGAGAGCCAGGTTAACGGCTATCTTATCAATTATATCTCGCATATTAAATCTCCTAAGATTAACTACTTTACTATTGTCCACTTCAGTAATTATATTATAAGTTCTGGAGAACCACATCGACTTAATTTAAGAGTTGATCATAAATATGAAGTGGCCTCGCTTGAATAATGTTGTTTATAGGCATAACATTAAATCATCTCTACAGGAGTAATATTAGTATGAAAAAAATACCGCCTTCAATATTCGTCAATATCGTTTTGCTAACTCTTTTCATAAGTATCGTGACTTACGTAAGCTTTGCATATGCCCCACTTGTTACCCAACTGGTCAGCCACCCTGAAGAGTTTCGTGACTTCATTTATAATTATGGGTCAAATGGGGTACTGATTTTTTTAATTATCCAGTCCTTGCAGGTGATAATCGCTGCCATTCCAGGGGAATTAGTGCAAGTTGCAGGAGGCTTTATTTATGGTATCTGGTGGGGAACCCTTTATTCATTAGCAGGAATTATGGCCGGCAGTATAGTGGTTTTCTATATTGCCCGGCTAATAGGCTATCCCATTCTTAAAACATTTATTGGTCCTGGCTATATTGAACGTTTTGAATTTTTCATTAACAGCCCCCGAGCTGAAATTGTTGCCTTCATTTTGTTCCTGATCCCGGGAATACCAAAAGATATATTAACCTATTTGGCGGGTGTTACACCGCTGCAACCCCTAAAATTCTTAATTATAGCTACTGCAGCAAGATTACCAGGTATTTTTATGTCATCTTTCATTGGCGCCAGTTGGGGAGCAAACCACTATGGTCAAGTCGCGGCGGGTTCCATTATAGCCTTATTGCTTTTCTTATTGGGCTTCTACAATAAGGATAAAATAATCAATAAATTACGTAAATCTCCCCTATAATGGTTTTTCATATTGAATTATTGGCTAAATTGGTCATAATGAATATGGCGACATAATTGTTTTGTTTAGCGCCAAGGGAGGGTAAATATGAAAGCGAAACAATTTGCAGTGATCGGCCTGGGGCGCTTTGGCCAAAGCCTGACCCAGGAGCTGACCCGCATAGGTCATGAAGTCCTGGCTATAGACCTCAATGAAGAGAAAGTCAACGATGCTATCGATTATTCCACTCACGCCGTCCAAGCCGACAGCATGGATGAGCAGGTCTTAAAAGCCCTGGGTATACGTAATTTTGATGCGGTCATCGTAGCGATCGGCGAAAATATTCAATCCAACATTTTAACTACCATCGTACTAAAGGAACTGGGCGTCAAGAAAGTCATTTCCAAGTCCAGAAACTCTATGCACGGCAAGGTCCTGGAAAAAATAGGCGCTGATATCGTAATCTACCCCGAACGCGATATGGCTATTAAACTGGCTCGTTCTCTTGTTTCCCAAAATTTTCTGGAGCAGATCAATCTATCCTCCAATTACAGCATAATTGAGATTTTTACCCCCCAGGTGTTTGTCAACAAAACCCTTATCGAAATTGGCCTGCGCAACAAGATGGGGGTTACAGCTCTGGCAATTCGCCGCGGGGATGATATTATTGTTGCCCCCGGGCCTAATGAGACTATGCTGTCCGGTGATGTCCTGGTGGCTTTGGGCCATAATGATGCTCTGGATAATTTGTCCGACCTTGATTAATGCCACGATGAAGAGGTTTTAGCGATGAACTTGAACCGTATAGGCCCATCCCAATTGCTAGTATTAAGCTTTTTGGGGCTAATCATAATTGGCACTCTTTTATTGTCAACCCCCTGGGCAGTTCAAAGTGGTCAGGGGGATTTTATGACCGCACTTTTCACCTCCACCTCCGCGGTATGTGTCACCGGCCTGGTAGTAGTTGATACTGCCACCCACTGGTCTCCATTTGGACATTTGGTAATTATTACCCTGATTCAGATAGGAGGTCTGGGGGTTATGTCCTTTGCTACTTTCTTCGCCTTCTTGTTCGGGTGGAAAATCCATCTGCGCCAAAGACTTATTATGCAGCAGGCTATAAATCAGTCTTCCCTGGGTGGTGTAGTGAGGATTTTCCGCTATCTGCTAATCACCAGCTTTGCTGTTGAGGCTATTGGGGCGTTAATCCTGGCCCTGCGTTGGACCCCTCTGTTGGGGTTCAAGCAAGCCCTGTGGTTCGGTATCTTCCATTCCATTTCGGCTTTTAATAATGCGGGCTTTGACTTGTTTGGTAATTTTCAGAGTTTAACCGCTTTTGCCACCGATTTTACGGTGGGTATGACAATCTCTATGCTTCTGATTTTTGGAGGTCTGGGCTTTATGGTAATGCACGAGTTGCTCCATTATTATAAAGACCGTACTCTGTCACTGCACGCCCGGGTGGTGGTAATCACTACCGCAGCACTCCTCGGGGCTGGAACGCTCATTATTTTAGGTACTGAATACAATCACGCCCTCAAGGACTTGCCCTGGGTCGGCAAAATCCTGGCGTCCTTTTTTCAAATTGCCTCCTCCCGAACAGCAGGTTTTACTTTTATCAATTTAAATTCATTCTTCCTGTCCTCGCATTTCCTGATAATAATTTTAATGTTTATCGGCGGCTCACCCGGTTCAACCGGCGGCGGAATCAAGACTTCCACCTTCGCCCTGATGTGGATTGCTATTATCAGCAGAATCCGAGGCAAAAGGGATAATGAGATTTTTGGACGCCGCATCCCCACTAGCGATATGTTCCTGGCCTTGACGATTGTATTATTATATGGATTTGCCGTTATAGCAATTACCTTTCTGTTTACTTTATCCCACCAGAAAGATTTTCTGCCGGTTATCTTCGAAGTAGTATCGGCACTGGGAACCAATGGCCTGAGCCTGGGTTTAACTCCTCATCATACTTCCCTGGAACAGTTCTTGCTGGTTGTTACCATGTTTCTGGGACGGGTCGGACCTCTGACCCTGGGGTTTGCTCTGGCTTACAAGCGCAAACAACCTCTCCTGCGTTATCCTGAAGGCAAAATCATGGTCGGATAAACTAATCCTGCATTCCTTGGCATATCCACTTAATTTTCAAAATAGCAGTATATTTTTCTGTGTTTTTGCCATTCTAATGAATGATGCAAAAATTAACATGGAAGGAGATAATGAGGTGAATTTGAGTCAACTAGAACTACAAAATCTCAGACATTTGATAGGCGGCCATGCAACTGCCGAAAAGAAACTCCAGTTCTATGCCAGCCAGTGCCAGGATGCCCAGGTTCGGCAGATGTTTGAGCAGTCTGCTCAATCAGCTTGTGACACCCGTAAGAAATTGATGTCCTTCTTAGGATAAAGGAGTGAATATGATGGCTGCTATGCAAATGCAGGATAAAGAAATGGTCAATGATGTCCTAGCTTCGATCAACGCCAGCTTGGGCAATTACGCAACCGTTATTACCGAGGCTTCCAATGCCCAATTCAGACAAACCATCCAGCAGATTAGAAATGCTGATGAACAATTCCAATTCCAGCTGTACCAGGTGGCAGAACAAAAAGGCTATTATAAGCCTGCTGCCCAGGCACCCCAGTCTGATATTCAGACCGTCAAATCTCAGGTCAGTCAATAATCCATTAAAATAGTAAAAGCCAGGAAAGTCGCAACTACTTTCCTGGCTTTCTAATTTTTAAACCCATCATTCGGCCATTAAGAGCGGGTGGAGAAGCTAGTTAGCCTGTCTGCCTGCGGAGCGACGATTCGAAGACAATCGGGTCCGCTTGCTGCCTCTGAGGCTGCTTTCAAACTGACTAAAAGCTGCATAAACCTGGTCCACAAACACCATGGGGATTTCAACCAGCGTACTATTACCCTGAATCTCGATATCCCCCACCTGACGAGGTGTCATCGCGGTATGGGCCGCTAGAAACTCTACCAGCTTGCGGGGATGAACTCCCTGGAATCTTCCCAAGGGGAGCTCTACATGAGCCGTAACGGGACTTATATCCTCTATCCTGGCAGTCTCCAACTGAGGAGACTCGCTGGCTATTAACTTTAACGCTGCTCCCAGTAAATACTGGGCATCATAGTGCTCCAGAAGTTCTTTGGCCATGGATTGGTAGATTCCCTGATCCTGATCAGCAGTCTCGATAAGTCTTTCCACCAGCATTTCCTGGCGGCGCTCGATAGCAGCCTGCATGGATGGCAACATCTGGCGGTTAATTTTCTTGCCAATATGTCTTTCAATCATTTTTAGCTGTCTGATTTGACGGGGTTCTACCAGAGTTATGGCAACTCCATCTCTTCCCGCCCGACCAGTCCGACCAATGCGATGTACGTATCCATCTGGATCTTCTGGAATATCGAAATTGAAGACATGGGTTACCATCTCTACATCCAGACCACGAGCCGCCAGGTCAGTAGCCACGAGTATGGCTATATTGCCATTGCGGAACCGCTCCATGACATTATCACGTTCTCTCTGCGACATATCACCATGCAGAGAATCTGCCGCATATCCCCGGCTGTTTAACACCCGGCTCAATTCATCAACGCCTTTTTTGGTACGACAAAATATCAGGCTGACCTGAGGTTGATCTACATCGATAACCCGACAAATTGTCTCCACCTTTTGGCGGGGGTTTACTTCATAATAGTATTGTTCAGTAAGAGATACAGTAAGTTCGGGTGAAGCAATTAAAATTAATTCCGGGTTATCCATGAATGTTCTGCCTAATTCCCGTATCTCGGTTACCAGGGTAGCAGAGAATAAAAATGTTTGCCTCTGTTCCGGGCATTGTTGCAGTATTTTCTCAATATCGGGGAGAAAGCCCATGTCCAACATTTCATCCGCCTCATCCAAAACTACAAAATCCAGGCTGGATAGATCAATCGTGCCCCGGCTTAAATGATCCAGCAAACGCCCTGGAGTCCCCACAATTATTTCTGGTCTTCTTCGCAGCGCACGCAACTGGATGTCTATCGATTGCCCTCCGTATATGGGCAAAGCATTAATCTTCAATCCCAGACCCAAAGAGGAAATCTCTTCAGATACCTGCACAGCTAACTCGCGGGTTGGGCAGAGAACCATTCCCTGCAACCCCTGGTGCGGTTTTATCCGGTTTAAAATAGGGATACCAAAGGCAGCCGTCTTGCCGGTGCCAGTTTTGGCCTGTCCCATAATATCGCGTCCTGCTAATCCAGGCGGAATAGACTCGATTTGTATAGGAGTAGGGGTTTCAAAGCCTTTCTTTTCTATCATCTGCAGTAGTTGAGGTTTTAGCCCCATGTCGTGAAATGTTAATGTTTGGGTCTGCAAAAACTGTTCCTCCTTATTACTGTGAAACCTAACCTTGTACTAAATATAATTCAAAATAACCATTATATAAGTATAGCACATCAGTTGACACTAAGCTTGGCAACACCATGGCATTTAAAACACTAGCCGGCTATCCACCCTACTTGCTCAAGAAGAATACAGAATAGGTTCCTGCGCCCACATGCGTACCAATCAAGGCTCCTATTTCCGAAATCACGAAATCTCTAGAGCCAAATCTCTCTTCTATCATTTGCTTAATTTCCAGGGCCCCCTCTATATCCTTGGAATATGATATGCCAATAGTTTGATTCTTAATATCATCGCCGCGGTTCTCAATAATGTCTAATAGGCGTTTTTTGGCTTTTTTCAGACCATGGACTTTTTCCAACGGCAATATTCTCCCATCCACAAAATGCAAAACCAGCTTAATGTTAAGGAAGTCACCCAGTGCCGCTGCGGTGGGATTTATCCTCCCCCCGCGCTTCAACATCTCCAGGTTGCCAACGATAAAAATATGCTGTATGCGGGAGATATTATTTTCTATCTCCGCTATGACTTCCTGCTTGCTTTTACCGGCTGCTATAGCCTGGGCAGCCCGTATTACAGTTAACCCCTGCCCTACTGAGGCACTGCGAGAATCGATAACCGTAATTCGCTCCGGGTCTACCATGTCCCTGGCTAT
>JBAYYO010000094.1:0-7350 GCA_041672985.1 Syntrophomonas sp.
CTTAAAGATGAATGGCATCAAAACCTGTATTGGTCATGGCTGTATACTTTGCTGCCGCTTACCGGAGATAAGCCCGATGGTTATCCTTCTTTTATGCTTAATGAGGCCTGGAAACATAAAGAGCTGTCAACTTTCCTGGGCAGCTGGGCAGAGTTAAAGCATGATACCATCCTGTATACCAAACAAAATTATGCCGAAATGGGCGGTGGGGGCGTGGCCGAAATTGATGACCGAGGTTATGTTGAACCCAATCCTCATCTATATGCCCGGTTGGCTTCTCTTACAGGTATGACCCGTGACGGTTTAAAAATGCGGGGGTTAATAGACCAAAAGGACAGCCAGAACATGGATCTACTTTATGAGCTGGTAATGCAGCTGAAGGTGATTTCCGAAAAAGAATTGGTTAATGAAACCCTGACTGAGGAGGAATATGAACTTATTCGCACTTTTGGCGGGCAGCTCGAACACTTCTGGTTTGAGGTTTACCGTGGAGATGGTCTGGAAAGCCGCTCGCAAATCTCCGATTTCCCCGCTATGCTGATTGCTGATGTAGCCACTAATCCGCCGGCTGAGGTTCTGGAAATTGGTACCGGTTATATAGATAACATTTATGCAGTAGTACCTGTTGATGGAACTTTGCGTATAGCCAAAGGCGGGGTTTGCTCCTACTATGAATTCCCCTGGGCGGCATCGGACCGGCTGACGGACCAGAAGTGGCGGGAGATGCTATATAACGATAAAGCCCCGGCTCTGCCGGAATGGACGGCTAATTATCGAATAAAGGGAAAGGCCTCCATAAATATGCCCCAGGGTTTTTAAAATGAGGCCGTTTTTATGGAAAAGAATCGTTGCCGTAATAGCGGTAGTATTTATGCTGCTGCTATTACGGTTCTTTTTCTTATTAAACGAACATGAACAGCAGGTAACTTATGACCTGAATAGTGATGGAATTATGGAGAATTACCATCTCACCCGGGGAGAGCTAACCATAACCCAACCCGATGGTATAGATTGGAGTTCCCCACCGGAATGGGATATTCAATCTTTTGTTCTGGATGATGTAACTGGAGATGGAACCCCGGAGCTGATTATGGTGCTATGGAAACGGGGTAGTTTTGATCGCCATAAGCCGTTAGGGTATGAGCAGAAAAACAATGACTACGGTTGTCATTTATTTATTTATCGGCTGATTGAAGATAAATTAATAGCCCGCTGGTGTTCATCTGCTCTGGATCGGCCAATTAGGAGTTTCACCGTCCAGGAAGGCTCTTCGGGTAATAATTATTTAGCAGTGGAGGAAGGTCACTATAGTATCTATTGCGCCGGTCAACCTATAATTTTGGGAAAAGAACATAGTAATTGGATCTGGAAACAATGGGGATTTCATCGTATGTGATAACCCGTAAATGTTAAAGCGGCGGTAGCATCCTGAGCGAAGTAAAGGATCCTCTTGCTGCTCATATTATTATGCCTGGATGATAGCATCTATTTCCGGTAATAATACAGCTTACCGTTCTCCAACTGATAGTCTAGCTCCCCGTTATCGTACAGATAAGTAACCATAGCTCCGGCGGTTGACAGGGAGAAGAAATATTCTTTGAAATCGAGCTGGAGATCGGCCAGTATACATATTTCTTCCAGTATTTCCTCCCGGGTGTGCGGTTGGGTCAAAATATCCCGTATCAGATCCAGGTAATAAACAAGATTGTCCTGATTAAACTGCACCAACTCCTCCATTTCCACCCGCTTATAAGGTTGCCGGGCATGCCCGAGCACAAAAAAGTCATAATCGCAGGCCAGTACTTTTTGGTAGGTCTGCAACTGGGCCTCTACATCAAACAAAAAAGGAAAAGAATACTTGGCAATGACTTCCTGGCTGAAAAGGGCATCACCCAGAAAACATACTCTATCGCGGGTGCCAATGCCTATTTGTCCTCGGGCATGGCCGGGCATACCAATAATCTCAAACCGTTCATCATTTATCTTGTTTGTACCTGGGTACAAAATTTCATCAATTCTGAGCTGTTTGCCTCTCAAGAAGTGACGGGAAAGCTCCTTGGGTGGATTACCACCATATAAATACATTGGGAACCAATATCCGTTTTCCAGAAACAGCTTCTCATCCTCTGAAGAGTAGAAAAAGCTTCCCGGATAATTTTCCTGAAAGAATAGATTGCCACCCGCATGGTCGATATGGTTATGGGTGTTAATAATATATTTAACGTTTAAGTTATTGGCCTGCAGAGTTGTTGCGATTTTGCGCGCCTGCTGGTTGTTATCTCCGGTATCGATTAATAGAGTATACCTATCCTTAAATTGAAATACACCAATATTGGTGGGTGCAGGTATGTAATAGGTGTTGCCGTTAATCTTGCTTAGTTGCATCTCATCCTCCGTACATCAAAATGATATATATTTACACCGGTCATCATAACCCCAGACCTAATCCACGTAGAATCTGGAGGAGTTCTTCCCGGCCGGGAGGATTATTTGAGTCTATAGCAACCGATTTAAGACCGGCCGTACGCAGGGCATTCTCAGTAAACTGGTCGGATATCTGCTGTCTTTTGCTTCCCTCCTGAGATTTAAGGTTTATAACCAGAATAGGAGTGAGGTAGGATGAATCGAAAACAACCATATCCAGACTGCGTTCTTTGATACGAAATAAATATTCCTGTCGGTTTTGGGTTCCGGTAGGGACACTGAGAAGGTCGGCCATGCGCACATGCGGATAGACTGAATACCGGGTCTTATTAAGAACATCCTCAAATATTTTAAACACCATGAGTTCACGTTTATTTAACAGATGATCATTTATTTGATAAGGCATGTCATCGGCATTAATCCATTTTTCACTGATATCGATGAAATCTCCACTCGGGGTTGGTTTACTTCTATTAAAAACCGGTTTTATATTGTCTACCAGCATTTTAATTAAAACTACAATAAGTATTGCTGCTATAAATTGAGCCATTTATATTCCTCCCTTTAGTCGCCATTACTTTCATTATTGTACCTGCTGTCTATATGATATACAAAAAATACTCGAATTTCACCGCTAATTTATTGGACAATGCTTTATTAGGTATCAGTTTCGTTATAGAATATAAAGATATCCAAACGAAAAAATGATGGGCTTAAATGAGGAGGTTCACAAGTGAGATATTCCAGCAGCAGAGGCAAATGTGTTTCTATAACCGCGGCAGAAGCAATTAAGATGGGCATAGCACCTGATGGAGGACTGTTCGTGCCTGATTACATACCTGCAATCTCAGAATCAACCTGGACTAAGATGGCCGGGCAGACCTACCAGGAAAGAGCCTGTGAAATACTGAGCTTATACCTGCCGGAATTTTCTGCCGGGGAGATAAGAGAATGCGTGATGGCTGCCTATAACCCCTCTAGTTTTGATGAAGAACGCATCGCTCCCCTGGTGAGGTTGGCTGAAGGTGTTTATATCCAGGAACTATGGCATGGTCCAACCTGTGCCTTCAAAGATATGGCTTTGCAGCTGCTGCCGCATCTGATGGTCATGAGCGCCGCCAAGACCGGTGAAAAGGACGAGATTGTCATATTGGTGGCCACTTCAGGAGATACCGGTAAGGCAGCTCTGGAAGGATTCAAGGATGTAGCGGGAGTGAAGATTATTGTATTTTATCCTGAAGATGGGGTAAGCGAAGTACAAAAAAGACAAATGGTGACCCAGACCGGCAACAACGTTTTTGTGGCGGCGGTAAAAGGCAATTTTGATGATGCTCAGAATGGAGTTAAAAAGATATTTGCCGATCATACTTTTATAGAGATCCTGGCCCGCCGGGGGATGAAGATGTCTTCGGCCAATTCAATCAACTGGGGTCGCCTGCTGCCGCAGATTGTTTACTATATTTCAGCCTATGTTGACCTTTCGTCCAGCGGCAAGGTAAAACGAGGTGAAGCTGTTAATGTAGTAGTACCCACCGGGAATTTTGGCAATATATTGGCGGCCTTTTATGCAGGTCAAATGGGGGTGCCGATTAATCGTTTAATCTGTGCCTCCAATCTCAACAACGTACTAACTGAATTTATAAATACCGGAGTATATGACCGCAACCGGACTTTTGCCAAAACCCTTTCACCTTCGATGGATATTCTGATCTCCTCCAATCTGGAGCGATTGCTTTACGAAATGACCGAACATGATGCCGTACTGGTAGCGGGCTGGATGGAAGAGTTAAACACTCAAGGCAAATATGAGGTAAATAAATCTGTTCGCGATAAGATTGGCAGCCTATTCTGGGCTGATTATTCGTCCGATGCCGAAACGCAAATGACGATTCGCAGTACCTGGGAAGACAAGGGCTATTTGCTGGATACCCATACGGCGGTGGCATGTAATGTTTATGAAAAATATGTACTCGCTACCGGGGACAAAACCACCACCATAATTGCCTCGACTGCCAGTCCCTTTAAGTTTGGCCAGAGCGTGGCTGAAGCCATACTGAAACCTGAATTGCTGGAGGGCCAGGATGAATTTGCTATCGCCAAGACCCTTTCCGAATACACTGGCGTGACTATACCAGTTGGCTTGAGGGATTTAGATAAACGGACGGTTCTTCACCAAACCGTGAGTACCAAAGAGGCCATGGGGAAAACGGTTCTTAAATATCTGTAGGGGACAAGCGGACAGGGGGACAGGTTTAGTGTCTGGGGGGGCAGGTGTATTGTCTTACAGTTATCCCTGCCCGGGCCCCCAGACACTAAACCTGTCCCCTTGTCCCTTTATTTACCCTGAATGAAATAGTCCATTAATTCATGTCCATTATCAATGAAACGGCCGGAGAGGGCGGTATCTTCATTATAGACGGTGACGGCTGACTTGACCGGATTATTCTTATCATAAAGCATAAAAGGCACCGGATCGCTGGTGTGAGTGCGCACGGACAGGGGAGTAGGATGATCGGGGAGGATCAATACCCGAATATCCTCGAAATCCTGTAGCTCAGAAATAACCGGACCAATAACTTGCTGGTCAATTTGCTCAATAGCCCAGATCTTTTTTTCCAGATCTCCTTGGTGACCCGCTTCATCGGGGGATTCAATATGGAGGTAAACAAAGTCCTGCCCCCGTTTAAGTTCATCCAAAGCTGCGCGGGCTTTACCTGCAAAGTTGGTGACGATGCCACCGGTGGCACCTTCTACCTTGACGGGAGTCAAGCCTGCGCAAAGCCCCAGACCTTTCACCAGATCAACAGCCGATACTACTGATCCCTGCAGTTGATATTTATCCTGGAAGCTGTTTAAGGCCGGCTTGCTGCCCTGTCCCCATAACCATATGGAGGTAGCCGGATTAAGCCCTTTGGCGCGGCGCATTTGATTTACGGGGTGATTGCTCAATATAGCTTCACTCCTCTTCATCAAGTCCAGCAGCGGGGCACTATCAGCCCCTGCGGGGAGATAATCATGAATCTTTCGATCGGATATATCATGGGGGGGAGTAAGGGTTAAAGATTTATCCACCCCATCTTTCCAAACTACCAGATGACGGTAACTGATACCGGCATGGAAGTTAATAACCTCATTACTCAATTCATTCTTAAGAGCCGCAATTAACTGGGCTGATTCTGCGGAGGTAATTTCTCCGGACGAGTAGTCCAGCATAGTTTTGTCCTGATAATCAACCTCCTCTGACAGGGTTACCAGGTTGCAGCGCAGGGCTAAATCTCTCTCCCCCAAGTCTACTCCCATGCTCACCGCTTCCAGGGGAGACCGGCCGGTATAGTATTGGCGGGGATCATAGCCCATTACCGATAGATTAGCTACGTCACTGCCGGGTGGAAAGCCATCGGGAATAGTTTTCACCTGCCCTATATCTGAAACGGGCGCCAACTTATCCATATTAGGCGTATGCGCATATTGTAAAGGTGTCTTATTACCTAATTTACTAATCTTATAATCAGCCATACCATCGGCCAGTATCAGCAAATATTTCATGTCGGTTTCACTCCTAATAAATAAATTATGCTATTAAGTATATCATATGGGAAATAGCAAATAGGAGTATACAATAAATAATAATTGCGCAATAATGGAGATCCGAAGGTATCAGCGGGAATATTACTAACGAACTGAAATTAAGGGTAAAAAATCGCAAAACCATAACAATTGCGAGAAAACCATGTTGACTAGTATCAAAGCTGATGATATAATAAATCTCGTTGCGGAGCTGTGGTGTAGCGGTTAACATGCCGGCCTGTCAAGCCGGAGATCGTGGGTTCAAATCCCATCAGCTTCGCCATATTATGATTATAAAGCTTAGGCTGATATGCCTCGGTAGCTCAGTTGGTAGAGCAGCGGACTGAAAATCCGCGTGTCGGTGGTTCAAGTCCGCCTCGAGGCACCATAAGCGGAAGTGGCTCAGTGGTAGAGCATCGCCTTGCCAAGGCGAGGGTCGCGAGTTCGAATCTCGTCTTCCGCTCCATAGAATAAGTAGCGTTACATGAGTAACGCTTTTCTTTTACTTGCCAAGCAAGCCTAAAGTTGATATAATAACTTTTGCGCGTGAGGTGTATATAACCCAGTTGGGGAGTCTTGCGCAACTAATCTGGGCGGGTGGCGAAGAGGCTAACGCTGTGGTCTGCAAAATCACCATTCACCGGTTCAAATCCGGTCCCGCCCTCCATACGAATATAAAAAACTCCTTAAGTTATCGATAATAGCCTAAGGAGTTTTTATTTATTGCTCCATATTTTGTTTGGGAATTACCACCTATCCCAGTGCACTATTTCATCCAACGGCCTTCTAGATGGAGGAACCGGATCCTCATCAGCCTTTCCTATAGGAACTAACGCAACCACCCGTAAATCATCCGGTAAGCCTAACACCTTTTTTACCCCATTTTCACTGAAACCACCCATCCAGCAGGAACCGTATCCAAGGGAATGGGCAGCCAGGAGCATGTTTTCAGCGGCATTGGCACAATCCAGCAGACAAAAATGCTTCATACCTCGCTCTCCATATTTAGAAGAGCGCTCTGGTTCAGCACACACCACGATGACCAGGGGGGCGGTGTTTAATAACTCTTGTCCCAGGGCAGCTTCCTGAAGTTGCTTGCGCTTATTAGCATCCTTGACAACGATGAAGTGGCAGGGCTGGAAGTTGCCAGCCGAAGGAGCCCAGCGGCCTGCTTCTAAAATGGTCATCACGTCCTGGGGGTCAACTTCTTCAGCTTTATATTTTCTTATGCTGCGTCGGCTTTTAATTGTATCAATACAATCCATTCGATCACGCTCCAATTTTAATGTTGTTAACGGCTAGGTCTTGCAAAATAGAGCCAGATTTGATAAACTAAATTTCGTGCACTGAACATCGAGT
>JBAYYO010000095.1:0-7344 GCA_041672985.1 Syntrophomonas sp.
TGAACCGAAATTAAAGCATGTGTAAAGCACTGCCAAATATGTATTAGAAAAACCTTTCTCTTGATATCTCAAAAGGATATTTAGTATTGCTTGTCGAAGATGCTAAAAAATTATGGATTTCAATGCCAATGGTAATTTTAAGCTGGGGGGAGAGAAATTTGGGGAAATATCAGGATAGAATCAATTTGATGATTCCCAACAATCTACGCTATCTTCCGCTCATTTTGGATAGTGCCGAAGCTTTTGCGCGGATCCTGGGTTTTGATGATAAGCAAACCAATGAAGTTATATTAGGGGTTGAGGAAGCAGTAGTAAATGTTATTGAGCACGCTTTTACCGAAGGTGAACAAGCCAGTTTTGAGCTGATTTTTCAGGAAACAGCACTGGGTATGCAAGTCTTGATCAAAGATCAGGGAATGCCTTTTGATCCCATTGAGCTGGCTAAAATAGCTGGGAAAAAAGCTTTTGGAGTAGAAGATACTCGGGGGCTGGGTTTGCACCTTATGTACCGATTTATGGATGAGGTATCCTTTGTTAATCTGGGCAAGGCCGGAAAAGAAACGCGCATGGTAAAATACCTGGGAAGAATTCCAGAAGTAATGGAGTCTCCTCAAACTGACGTTAATAAAACAGCCCAACAAATGCCTGCGTATGAGATTCGGCAGATGCTCCCCCATGAAGCCGTAGAAGTTTCCAAATGCGCATATATGTCCTATGGATATACCTATTCCAATGAACATGTATATTTTCCGGAACGTTTGAGACAGTTGAATGAGGAAGGAAAAATGGTTTCACTGGTTGCGGTCAGTGAAGATAATGAGATTATAGGCCATGTCGCACTTATTTTTAACGGTGATGACCCACTGGTACCGGTGGCTGATGATGCTTTTGTAAAACCTCAATACCGGGGCTCAGGCTGTTTGAATGATTTGGGTCAGGCTTTGATAAACTGGGCACTGAACAATGGGATTGTAGGCACATATACATTGGCGGTAACCAGCCACCCCTATTCACAGAAAGTTGCATGCAAATGGGGATTAAATGATACTGCTATCTTCATTTCCGGTGATATGCCTTTTGAGTTTAAGGCGATTAAAGAGGATGGGGGACAGCGTGAAAGCGAAAGCATATTATTCGTTTACTTCCGTCCCATGGATGCAGTAAAAATATATGCACCTTTACATCATGCTGATATGATCACTCAAATATATGAACATCAGGGCGTACAGGCAGAAATTCTCCTGCCCTCTGCTGGGATGGACATCCCGGCAGAGGAACCTATTATTGAGGTCAAATATGACCCCAGTATAATTGCCTTCATTACCATAAAGCAATATGGCAAAAATGTATTGAGCGAGGTAAGCCGTATATTGAAGGGCTTATGTATTCAAAGAATCGAGACGATTTACCTCTATTTACCCTTAAATAGCCCCAATACAGCTATACTAACTCATGAATTTGAAGAATTGGGATTTTTCTTCAGCGGCATCATACCCGGTTCGCAAGGACGGGATCAACTCATTCTCCAGTACTTGAATAATCAAGTCCTTGATTACAGTCAGATATACATAAACTCAGAGATAGGACAAAAGATTCTGGATTATATTAAAATACACGACCCTACCCAGCTGTTGAAAGCATAGCGACAAGCACCTTTAGGAATCTTAACCAGGGAAAGGGGCAAAATCTATTGTCTGCACTTAGCAAAGTCTTGTCGATTCAGTCAGGTGACAGACACCGTCTGGCTTTAATGATACCGGTATTTTTCTCTTTGGGAATGGGAGAGGTTCTGGGTATCAGCTCCTCAACATCCATTTTCAATATACGATATGGTGTAGAATATCTGCCCTTAATGTATGTGTTGGAGGCAATTGGTCTTTTGCTGGTCTCGGTAATTATTGCTGATATGTCAGGCAAGATGGAGCGCCCCCGGTTTCTACGCGCTACTTACGGGATTATGGCCGGTTTGGTTTCGGTCAATGGATTAATATTACTATTCTCTAAACTCACTTCTTTTGCGCTCTGGCCGGTTTATTATCCTATCCTGCTGGTAAGTTCAATGGTTGTCTTTTTTCAGCTTACCCCTCTTATCTGGCTGATTGCAGTGGATATTTGTCCTACCCAGCAAGCCAAGCGTTTATTTCCGCTCCTGGCCGGTTCCAGTACCATTGGTTGTATTGTGGCAGGGATTGTGGCAAAATTACTGGCTCCGGTGGGAGTTGAAATCGCATATTTCTTTTGGGCGATATTTTTGCTGATGGGCGGCATTTTTCTGTTTAAAACCATCCGGTATTATATCGCACCCCTGAAAATTCAAAGTGCAGAAGAAACTACTGATTTAAAGAGTAGTATAAGCAGCGTTTATCACTCGCGTTTTCTGATGAGCATGCTGGGTCTATTAACACTTATCATGACTCTTAATTTCGTTATGGATTATCAGTTTAACACCGTGGCGCGGCTATCTTACAGCAATGAAGCACAACTGGCCGGATTCCTGGCCGGATTTTTAGCGGTATCCAATATCGTGGCGGTCGTAATTGAACTGGGTTTTCTGAGCCGAATTATGGCTCGTTTAGGGGTTGGCAATGTCATCCTTCTGGTAACAGCAGGCTTAGGCTTTTGTTTTCTGCTGATGGTCTTCCTGGGATCCGGGCCCCTGGCCCTGGGTATGGTTTTTACAGGCTATTTAATTACCAAGATTATGGTTAATGTACTGGGAGAACCTTCTTATCAGTTATTATTCAAGGTGGTACCTGCCAAAGAGAGAGATGGAGTCCGCTTTTTGGTGGAAGCCTTGTTTGTTTTAGGTGGCATGCTTGGCGGCGCCGCCCTGTCAGCACTGCATTCTCAGGGATTCCTTGCTTTGCGGTCAGTATCCCTCCTGGCATTGTTGCTGGCGGCGATAACAATTTATCTTGCCTGGCAGGCCAGAGCCATTTATCTTGACAAATTGATAAGCTGCATCGCCAATGGGGTTCAGGATTTAAAAGAGGACGGTGCATCACTTCTGGGCCATTTTGTCCCGCCCGGTTTTCTAAAGCAGCTTTTATCGTTGCTGCACCATCCTGATGATCGCAAGCGGGGCTTGGCTCTGGAGATCGCGGAGCAGTTGGACCCGCAGACCCTGGAACCATGGATTGATGATTTGCTGCAGGATGCCTGTGCCGAGGTACGCAGCAGTGCGCTAAGGTACTGTTTGCGCCTGGAAAGCAGCCATTATCAGCAGGATGTCGTACTGGTCTGCTGCGCTGACGATGTAGCTGAGGTTCGGGCAGCTGCCATCGCTTTATTGCCGTCCCTGAATATCGGAGGGAACAGACTCTATGAGGCACTCGCTGATACCGATGCTTTGGTGGCAGCACAAGCTGTTGCTACCCTCTGCAAAACAGAACCGCAAGTAGATTTTAAGCCGGTCATGGCTGCGGTGGAGCGCTGCCTGAATGGCGGCGCTGCATCAGCTGCCATAATATGTCGGGCCATCAGTGACGCAGCTTTACATGAGTTCTCGCCTCGATTGACGGCTCTGCTGGATGATGAACCCGCGCCAAGGGCGGCGGCCTGTGAAGCCATGGGCAAGCTAAAATACCTGGAGGCTATACCGAGGATTATTTCCGTGTATGCAGAAGCTGACCGGGAGTTTCATAAAGTAGCGGATCAGGCACTTATCGATATGGGCGAAGATGCGCTTCCAGTTTTACTAAATGAATTAGACGATTGGCGCGACCTGCGCTCCTGGCTGGCAATTGTAAAGGCCCTGGCTGCCCTTCAGGAAGGAGGCAAGCTGAGCGAAATATTGGTGGATAGCTGCCTGCAACAGCTGAATAACCTGGTCTTGTTCAGCAAACTGGCGGTGTTGCTGCGGCAATCAGGTCTGACAGCTCTGGCTGAGCTGGCCGGCCAGCGCTGTCAGGAGATTTACTCGCTGCAAATGGAGGCTTGCTGGTCGGTACTGGCCAGCATATATGACCCCTTTGTTATTGCTCGGATTAAAGCCGCTAGTCAGGAAGCTGATATCGAGTTGCGAGAAACTTCGCTGGAAGTATTATCCGAGGGATTGGCCGACCGAAGGCTGGCACGGGCCATGCTGGAGGTGTTGAACCGGCCGGATAATATTAAGGTAGCCTGGAATCCGGATACTGCTGAAATATTTTTGCATGAGGCGGCGGTTTGGAGTGACTATTGGCTAAGTGAAATTGCCATGGCGGCACTTTTAAGGTTGAAAGGGGGAAGCGGCGTGGAAGAACAAGAGATGCTCAGCTTACTGGATAAAGTAATGTTATTGAAGGCCCTGGACCTTTTTTCTTGTTTGCAATTGGAGGAATCAGGTCTTTTAGCTCGGGTTGCCAGGCTGGAGATCTACGCTGAAGACACAGAATTAGTGCACGAAGGAGCACCCAACTCCAAGCTGTATGTAATTATTAAAGGCAACATTGAACTGAGTGCCCATTCAAGCACCGGGGTAAACGCCACTATTGCTGTCCTGGGTGCAGGCGAAGCCGTAGGTGATACCACGGTATTCGATGAAGCCACTTCTCCTGTCACCGCTGAGGTTATACTGGGTGAAGCAGCCCTGTTATGCATTGACGGACAGGATATTCAGCACTTATGCAGTCTTTATCCCCGTATTGCCAATGGCTTCATCAAAGCGATGAGCACTCGGGTAAGGAAATTGGAGCAGATGCTGATCACTATGGCCTAAGGTGTCAAGGGGCGGTTATTTTTTAAATATATTTTATAGAGCCCAGGTATTTCTTTTCCGGATAAATCACAGATAAAACAAAATAAGAAGGTTTAGAATTAATGTATGTGGAATAGATCTTTTTTAAAGTTATTTATACTGGGAATTCATACCAATATTCGTTCTCAAGCTAATCCAGGCAATGCTTGTCAATAAATGGAGGCGGCATTATGGACCATATCATCGACGTAATTATTACTCTTATAAAGAACATGTCGGTCATTATTGTCCTGGCTTATGTTCTGACCAGAACCAAAACATATAGCGATATTTTACAGAACAAGTTTAACTGGAAGAATCGGCTGGGGTTAATTTTAGTTTTCGGGCTTTTCTCCATTTACGGCACCCTGAGCGGTATGGAGATTATGGGAAGCATTGCCAACTTTCGAGATCTGGGACCCGCCATTGCTGGACTTGTTGGCGGCCCAGTCGTTGGTATGGGAGCCGGTTTGATTGGGGCTGCCCACCGTTACTCGATGGGAGGAATTACCTCCCTGGCCTGTTCATTGTCAACGATAATAGCAGGGTTGGCTGGGGGTGTAGTGTATAAATACAGAAAAGGCGAATTCATCATTGTAGGTGGAGCAGTCATATTTGCAGTCGTGGTTGAGTGTATGCATATGGGATTGTGTTTACTGATAAGCCGTCCTTACGATCAGGTTCTGGAAATTGTCAAGCAGGTCAGCCTGCCTATGATTTTAAGTAATGCTCTGGGGTTAGGCATCTTTGCATTTATAGTATGCAACTTGGTTAATGAACGTAATACAGAATCAGTAAAGAAATTGATTGAAAGTGAGTTGAAGATAGCCCGGGAAATTCAGATGGGCATTGTTCCTAAAATATTCCCGGCTTTTCCAGAGCGTTCGGAATTTGATATCTATGCAGTACTTGAACCGGCCAAGGAAGTCGGTGGAGATCTGTATGATTTTTTTCTTTTGGACGATGACTTGCTTTGTTTCACTATTGGGGATGTTTCCGGGAAAGGAGTTCCGGCATCTTTGTTCATGGCCGTGACTAAAACATTAATAAAAGCCAAGGCAGACAGGTTAATGACCCCAGCTGAGATTTTAGCCAAAGTAAATGATGATCTATGTGAGGACAATGAATCATGTATGTTTGTAACCGAATTTTTAGGCATATTACATATTCCCAGCGGTGAGGTAGTCTATAGTAACGCTGGCCATAATTTACCGTATCTTGTACGCCGGGATGGCAGTATTGAGCCACTGGCTAAGACGACGGGTATGGCTCTGGGTGTAATGGAGGGTATACCCTTTGAAAAAAGCAGTTTTAATTTTGAATGCGGTGATACACTATTAATGTACACCGATGGAGTAACTGAGGCCATGAACAGCCAGGGAGAACTTTTCATGGAGCAGCGTCTGGAAGAAATCCTTGCCGGGTTCGGTGATAAATCTGTAAAAGAAGAGACGGCAATGGTATTAAATGCGGTAAAAGAGTATGCCGGTGAAGCATTGCAATCAGATGATATAACTATCGTGGCGCTGAAATACAAGCTGGCGGGGTGATGGTATGAACTGTGAAATTAAAGCTGATTTAGCCGAGATTGAACGGCTGGCAGAGATAATAGAGGAATATGGAAAAACTCATAATATCTCTCCCAAGATAATCTTTGGCATAAACCTTTCGTTGGATGAATTAATCACCAACACTATTAATTATGGTTATAAAGGCGATAAAGAGCATCGTATTGGGGTTCAGTTAACCTTGACCCCGGAGGAGATAGAAGTTGAGATAAGCGATGATGGTCTTAGTTTTAACCCACTGGATCAACCTCCGCCGGATATCAATCAATCCATTGAAGATAGGCCTATCGGGGGATTGGGTATACACCTGGTACGAAAAATGATGGATCAGGTTAAATACCAGCGTCAAGGAGATAAAAACATATTAACCATGAAGAAAAGACTGGAAGTTGACTAATTATTTTTTTGGAGGAGAGTTTCATGAAAATACTGGAAAACAAAAAAAGCAACGTAACGGTTATCGAATTGGATGGAAGATTGGACTCGAGCACCTCCAGCCTGCTTGAGGAAAAGCTATTGGCTGGCTTGGGGTTCGGAGAACATAATTATATAATCGATTTTGCCCAGGTAGATTATATAAGTAGTGCAGGACTAAGAGTACTGCTTATGGCAGCCAAAAAGTCCAAAGCTGCCGGTGGCAAAGTGGTGCTGTCAGCCCTGGTGGACAATGTAAAAGAGGTATTCGATATAGCCGGGTTTACCAGTATTTTTATGTTGTTTGTTTCCCAGGAAGAGGCTTTAACTGCTTTCTAAGCAATAGGGGATATCTCTCTTGTAGTACGGTATAATGCCAAATTTACCGATGAGAGCTAGGATGTTCTGGTAACCATGATCTTTGATGATAATGAAACTCATCAGGTAGACGGAATATTCTTTAATTCACGGGGTGAGAGATGGGATAGCCGATAAAGGGACAAGGGTTTTCATAGAATAGCTTAATAATTGATTATGGGTTAATTCCGGAACGCAATAAGCAGACGATGATAATTAATGAAAAAGAATTAATTATCAGTGACAAACAAGCGTCATGCCTCCCCCTTATACTTACCTTAATAAGTT
>JBAYYO010000096.1:0-7284 GCA_041672985.1 Syntrophomonas sp.
GCTCTAACCGCCCCATTTAGCGATAGTTCTCCCGCTAAGAAAAAGGTGTCGGGCAATACATTTACTAATTGGCCGGTTGCCAGCAGAATACCAACTGCGATGGCCAAATCGAAATGGCTGCCTTCCTTTTTGAAATCGGCCGGGGCCAGGTTAACAATAATTTTGCGATTCGGAAAATTAAATCCTGAATTTTTAATGGCTGACTTGACTCGCTCGCGAGCCTCCTTAATGGCTACCGATGCCAAACCCACAATTTCAAAGCCTGGTAATCCGCTCTGGATATCGACTTCTACCTTAACCGTTTTGGCTTCTATACCGGTTAGTGCCAGGGTATTTACTACAGATAACATATCTGATCCACTCCGAATAGTAGTTTGTTACATTATTCTCCCAATAATGTTAATGTCCTGCAAATAAGTTTTTTTATTGCGCCAGGGAATATCCCCAATGGTAGAAAAGTCATCTAAATACATTGCTATTTGTACCCGGATAAAGGTACAATCATAGCTATAAGAGCAGTGAATTTGGCTTTGAATAGGAGGTAAATATGTTTAACATTGGACCATGGGAGATGGGACTCATACTCCTGGTGGCATTAATCGTAGTGGGACCAGGTAAATTACCGGAGGTAGCCAAGTCAATCGGGAAAGGAATAAATGAGTTTAAAAAAGTTACCAATGGCTATAAAAAAGAGCTGCAGGATGCCATGGATGATATAGAAACCCCAATTAAAGAATCAAAAAGCAAGGATAACGAGAAAAAGGCTAATTCTGTGGCAGATATGGCCAATAATTTTGATTCTATTATCAAGGAAGATAAGGGAGTATCCGCCGTTGAGGAGAATCCTACCCCTCCTAAAGATAAATAAGGCAGCTTCATTGATCATATAAAATAAAGTGACACAATAAAAAAAGAATGGTAGTATACAAAAAGTATTCGTACTTAATCATAGTTTAATAAGGCTCTTATCCAGAGAGGTGGAGGGACTGGCCCGATGAAACCCGGCAACCGACTTCAAGTACGGTGCCAAATCCTGCAGGATTTATTCCTGGAAGATGAGAGGGAACGCTGTTCATGAGCCCTCTTTTTAAAAAAAGAGGGCTTTAAATTTTGATGAAATTATAAAGGATGTGGTTTTATGTCTGGGGATCTAGAGGCTTTACTGCGGGAAAGGGTGTTGGTTATGGATGGTGCAATGGGCACCATGCTGCAGCAACAAGGCATGATGCCAGGACAATGTCCGGAACTGTTTGGGCTGGAGCATCCAGATGTACTAAAAGAGATTCATCGGCAATACCTAGAAGCAGGAGCTGATATCGTAGAAACCAACACGTTTGGCGGCAACCGGTTCAAATTAGCTGAATATGGTTTGGAAAACAGGGTGGAGGAGATTAACTGCGAGGCAGTCAGTATCGCCCGACAGGCAAGTCAAGGACACTCCCTGGTGGCGGGGTGTATGGGCCCAACGGGTAAACTTCTTCAGCCCATGGGCAATGTCGATTTTGATGATTTGTATAATGTGTTTCGGGAGCAAGTAACCGCCTTGGAACGGGCTGGCGCTGATCTTATTTCCATAGAGACGATGAGTGATATAGGGGAGATGAGGGCAGCCTTGATCGCTGCCCGCCAGTGCAGCCGATTGCCGGTTATTGCCCATTTAACCTTTGAAACCGGGGGCAGGACCATGATGGGGACCGATCCACTCACAGCCATGATAATTATGGATGCCCTCCAACCCCTGGCCATGGGCGCTAACTGTTCAGGCGGGGCACCGGAACTGTTGCCGATTATTCAGACTATGGCGAAATATACCCGGAATTTCCTGACGGTTGAACCAAATGCCGGACTGCCTCGCCTGGTGGATGATAAAACAATCTTTCCCGACCAACCGGAAGAAATGGCTGAGTATGCCTTACGGTTGAAAGATGCCGGGGCTAATATAATTGGGGGCTGCTGCGGTACCACCCCCCGGCATATACAGGCCATGGCGGCGGTGCTCAAGGGTCTGCCCCCCGCGCGCCGTGAGGGCCGCAGATATTTTGCTTTTGCTTCGCGCAGCCGACACCTATTTATTGGTGCTGATCAACCCCTGGCCATAATCGGTGAACGTATTAATCCCACCGCCCGTAAAAAACTGGCCCAGGACATTAAGGAAGGCCGGATGCAGGTGGTAGTAGATGAAGCCAGGCAACAGGCCCCGATTGCATCCATGCTGGATGTAAATATGGGGGTGCCGGGGATTGATGAACCGCTGGCAATGAAACAGGCAGTCGCAGCGATTCAGTCCGCCATAGATATGCCCTTATCTATTGATTCCACCAATCCCGAGGCTGTGGAAGAGGGATTGAAGAACTTCGTGGGGCGTCCGCTTATTAATTCAACGACTGGCGAAGATAAGCACTTAGAGGTAGTTTTACCACTGGCCAAAAAATACGGGGCAGCAGTTTTGGGTCTGTGTTTGGATGAAAATGGTATTCCTGAACATGCAGCGGGGCGATTGCAAGTTGCTAAAAAGATATACCGGCAGGCCCAAGAATATGGCTTGCGTGATGAAGATATATTCATTGATTGTTTAGTTAAAACCGCCAGCGCCGAACAATTCCAGGTAATGGAGACCCTGGTTGCATTACGGCAGGTGAAAGAGGAGTTGGGATTGGGGACGGTTTTAGGAATCAGCAATGTTTCCCATGGCCTCCCGGCCCGGGAGATTTTGAATTCAACATTTCTGGCCATGGCCTGGGCGGCCGGTTTGGACTTACCCATTCTAAATCCCTTCGATGCAAGAATGATGGATGTAACCAGAGCGGCAGCGGTCTTAATGAACAGGGATGTCAATTGTTACAATTATATTGATAGGTATAAGGATTATAAACCTGGCGGAGGAACACTAGCGGGAGGATTAAGGCATAAGATTTGCGAAAGGTGCAATATTCCGGAGCAAATGCAGGAAGAGGGACTAAAGAGGTCAAAAGCACCGCCCAGCCAGGCAACCGATACTGGCACACCTGTTCCCTCGGATACCATCCCGGAGCAGCTCCAGAAGGCAGTGCTGGACGGGGACCGTGAAAACATTCTTAAGATGATTGACCAGGCGCTGGGGCAAGAGAAGATGCCGCCCCTCGATATTGTGAATCAAGCCTTGATTCCGGGCATCGAACAGGCAGGAGAATTATATGAAAAAAAGCAGTATTTCCTGCCCCAGTTGATGATGGCTGCCGAAACTATGAAAAAGGCCTTTGAGTATTTGAAACCACAATTATCACAAGATGCCCGGAAACATGCTGGAGTTATAGTCATGGCAACCGTTGAAGGTGATATACATGATATAGGTAAAAACATAGTTATTATGTTGTTGGAGAATTATGGTTTCAGACTGGTGGATTTAGGCAAGGACGTTCCGGCTGACCAGATTCTGGCTGCTGCTCAAAAGGAAGATGCTGATATAATTGGTTTAAGTGCCCTGATGACAACAACCATGCCCCGCATGCAAGAAGTCATCGAGGGGGTAAAAAAGATGGGACTGCGGTCCCGGGTTATGGTAGGGGGAGCGGTTTTGAATCAGGAATATGCAGATAGGATAGGTGCAGATGCCTATTCGGAAGATGCTCGGGCAGCCGTTAAAACAGCCCAGAAATTAATGAGCCTATTTACTAATTAGGGAGGATTATAAAATGGCAGTTAAGAAAAGCTACGAAGAGATCAATGAAAAGATAAGACGAGGAGAAGCTGTGGTAGTAACGGCTGAAGAGGTCATTGATATTGTGGCCGAAAAAGGCTACGCTAAAGCAGCCCAGGAAATCGATGTTGTAACTACGGGCACATTTGGACCCATGTGTTCATCGGGAGCCTTCATAAACTTTGGACATTCCAACCCCCGCATAAAAATGAAAAAAGTCTGGTTGAACGGAGTGGAGGCTTACAGCGGGATTGCTGCTGTTGATGCCTATATTGGAGCTGGTCAACTGCCCGATAACGATCCGGAAAACAAGGTCTTTCCCGGGCGTTTCACCTACGGTGGTGGACATGTGATCCATGATCTGGTGGCCGGGCGGGATATAAGGCTGGAAGCTGTTGGCTACGGGACAGACTGCTACCCCAATAAGAAGGTCGATACGATCATAACCCTTGATGATGTCAATGATGCCTTCTTGTTTAATCCGCGCAACGCGTACCAAAACTATAACTGTGCTATAAACCTGGGGGACCGGGTAATATATACCTATATGGGTATTCTCAAACCTAAAGTGGGCAATGCCAGTTACTCCAGCGCCGGACAATTGAGTCCATTGCTTAATGATCCCTATTACCGTACCATCGGGATAGGCACCCGGATTTTCCTGGGCGGCGGGGTCGGCTATGTAGCCTGGAATGGAACCCAACATCATCCTAATGTGATCCGGGGTGAAAATGGCGTGCCCCAGACAGGGGCGGGAACCTTGGCTTTGATAGGCGACTTGAAAGGGATGGATCCAGACTGGCTGGTGGGTTTGAGTTTTATAGGCTACGGAGCTACTATGGCGGTTGGAATCGGCATACCGATTCCTATCCTGGACGAAGAGATGCTTCACTATACTGCCGTCAAGGATGAGGAGATTTATTGCCCTATAGTCGACTATAATGAGGGTTATCCTTATTGCAAGCCTATGGACCTGGGCTTAGTTAATTACAAAGATCTCAAGAGCGGCAAAATAATATTTAACGGCAAAGAGGTTGTTACCACCCCTCAATCCAGCTATCCACGCGCCCGCAAGATAGCGGAGACCCTGAAAACCTGGATCAAGAAGGGACAGTTTGAACTGACTCAACCGGTGGCCAGCATCCCTTCAGCCGATGCTGACATAGTATTTAAATCCATTCCAGAAAGGAATCCTGGTAAAAATAGTTTAGATGGCGGGAAGAGGAGGGACTAAAATGAAGAACAAGTTAGTATGCTATTTTTCGGCCGCTCAATCAGAACAGCCTATTATATACAGATTGGTCAAAAACTATGACCTGATCGTGAATATACTTAAAGCCGATATTAATCCCCAGAAGGAAGGATTTCTGGTCCTGGAACTGGAAGGTGAAAAGAGAAGTTATGATGAAGGCGTTGCGTTCATAAAGAGTCTGGGGGTGGCGGTAGAACCTCTCAGTGAAACTATTGTATGGCAGCCATCGGTGTGTACTCAATGTGGTGCTTGCGCTTCATTCTGTCCTACTGAGGCGCTTTATATTGACCGGCCCTCAATGGAAGTGTCGTTTGATAATTCTAAATGCGTGGTATGTGGAATGTGTTTGGATTGTTGTCCCACCCGTGCTATTAAGCTGCATTTTGAAATCAAGGAGGCAGTTTAGGCTCCAATGGATAAAGATAATGGCCTGCAAAATGTGAGCAGAAGTTATAGGTCCTTACACAAAGCCAAGGATTTACATTATTTTAATATAAGCTGGAAAGAAACTGACCTGGCTATTGGGGTTGATATGGAGAGCTACCATGATGGTTTGCTTTCACTATGTAAACAAGAAGTAAGAAGGTTAAGGGGAGATTTGGAGACTTATATAAGCCTTCATCCTGACTTTCGCACTTCCTTTGAACCATTGACTCTGCTGCCGGGTGCACCTCTCCTGGCAGTCATAATGGCCCGGGCGGCAATGCAGGCCGCAGTCGGGCCTATGGCTGCTGTAGCGGGTGCTTTGGCGGAGGCTGTCGGCCATAAATTGAAAAGACAGGTTAGTGAGGTTGTAGTAGAAAATGGCGGCGATCTGTATATTGATTCCTCCCGCGAACGCTTAGTCTCGGTTTTTGCCGGCCGTTCGAAATTTAGCCATAAGATTGCGATCAAGGTATTGCCGGCAGAAAGTCCGCTGGGGATATGTACCTCCTCGGGAACGGTGGGGCCGAGCATTAGTTTAGGCAAAGCTGATGCAGTGGTCATCAAAGGCAGGAACGCGGCCCTGGCAGATGCGGTGGCAACCGGCGCCGCCAACCGGATACAAACGGAAAAAGACCTCCTGCGGGCGGTTGAGTATGTTAAGACAATAAAGGGAATAACCGGTATACTAGCTATTAAGGATGACCGAATGGCTGCCTGGGGCAATATCGAAATAGTACCAATATAAGTTGGATAAGAAAATATGGAAAAGCCCTGTTGGCAGGAATCATAAAGCAGGGCAGGATTTGTACACTGTTTGTTGAATATTTCTATTATCTAAAGTACTGGCGAAGCTGCCTAGGTTGCTGTACTTTGAATATTGCTGTTATCTGAAGAACAGCCTGGTCTGGCCATGATAAGGAGCTCAAGCCAGAAAATTGAAGGGGGACAGCGGATGATTTCAAGAAAACGCGGTGTAATGGGCAGGATACTTATTGCGCTGGCGGTATTTGTCTACGTAGGCTATAAATCAAGTCAACTCCTGCCACGTTTTGATGTCATGGTTATGATATCCTTCTTTAGCTTTTATCTGCTGTGGACGACAGGATTTGAAACCTTTATCTACCAGGATCCGGATGAATATGTTATCGAAGATGATGATCGCAAGTCCTATATATATCTGCAGCTGACTTTCATGATAGCCCTGTTATTTGCTACAATTGATTTTGTAGGGTTGCACTATACTCGCATTATGAGTTTGGAGCCATATATAATTTACTTTGGATTCGGACTATTCGTGGTATCCTGCTTAGTTCGCTGGTGGGGATTTAAGTCGATTGGGAAGTATTTTAATCCGCGGGTAGCTGTATATGAAAACCATAAACTGATTACCACCAGCGCTTACAAGCATATTCGTCATCCCTTATATTTGGGTTCGCTGTTAAGTTTCATCGCCATACCCATGGTTTTCAATTCCTGGGGAGCCTTGATCATCATGATTTTCACCACCCTGCCTGCTTTGATTTACAGGATTAATGTGGAAGAGGAGCTGTTGGTCAGGCATTTTGGCAATACTTATCGTGACTATATTAAGAGGACCAAAAAACTTATCCCTGGTTTGTGGTGATTAATAAAACAAGGAGGCAGGCGTATGTCAGGACATTCCAAATGGTCGACTATTAAACATAAAAAGGCGCGGACGGATGAAAAGAAAGGCAAAGAATACACCAAACTCGCCAAAGAAATCATAATTGCTGCTCGCTCCGGGGGCGGAGACCCTGATGCCAACTCTAAATTAAAACTGGCTATTCAAAATGCCAAGGCCGTAAATATGCCTAATGAAAATATTACTCGGGCTATTAAGAAGGGTACGGGAGAAGTTGAGAGCGATGTGATTGAGGAATTAACCTATGAGGGTTATGCTCCGGGAGGA
>JBAYYO010000097.1:0-7137 GCA_041672985.1 Syntrophomonas sp.
ACGGAAAACAAGAATGGCATCCCGTTTGACCCGGAGAAACCTACCATTACCAGTGGTATAAGGATAGGTACGCCCGCCGTAACCAGCCGGGGTCTGCGAGGCGGGGATATGAAGGCAATGGCGGATGCCATCGCTTTAGCCCTGGACAACCTGGATGATGCAGGGAAGCTCAGTGAGGCGCGGGCAATCGTTGCAGTGCTGTGTGACAAATATCCGTTGTATAGGATTTAGAGCATATTATGGCGAATAGGGATATAATATATACAAGGCCATCCTGGGATGAATACTTCCTGGAACTGGCCGAGCTGGTTGCCAGCCGCTCAACTTGCCTGCGGCGTCACGTAGGAGCTGTCCTGGTAAGAAAAGAGCGCATCATTGCCACCGGTTACAATGGCGCACCCCGTGGACTGGGACATTGCTTGGAAATAGGGTGCCTGCGGGAAGAACTGGATATACCCTCGGGACACAGGTATGAGCTATGCCGGGGAGTACACGCAGAACAGAATGCGATTATCAATGCTGCTTATTATGGGGTATCGACTGAGGATACCGTGCTCTACTGCACCAATCAGCCCTGTATAATCTGTGCGCGGATATTGATTAATGCGGGTATTAGCAAAGTGGTCCACCGGGGCAACTTTAAGGATGATCTGGCCATGCAGTTTATGCAGGAAGCTGGCATTGATGTAGTACAAATACCTTGCAAGGAGAAAAGAGAGTAATAAAAATGGATAATAAAATTCTATCTTTGCCCCGCTTGAATCAACTAAACCCCACCCTGGAATCAACTGCCCTGAAGTTAATGGAGGAGGCCGGAGAACTAGCCCAGTGTATCGGCAAATACCGGGGCTTAAGCGGGGAAATGGTCGAAATGGACGAGGATACAGTCGTTGAGGAAATTGCCAAGGAACTGCTGGATGTTGCTCAGACAGCCGTAACCATGATGTTTGTCATGGAGGAACAATTTGGAATTAATATTGAAGACTTAATTCAAAAACATTGTGAAAAGTTGCTGCGCAAAGGATACCTGACCAGATAAAAATATAAAATTCATCTTTAATTTACTGGAAAGGTCATAATTACGGGCAAATGTACAGCGTAAAAAATTAATTCTCCAAAAAATTTAAAAATTTTACGGAAGTAAAAAGGGTTTTCTATCTGTTTGTAGAATTGCTACAAGGGAATTGTTTCTCGAAAAAATAATTGTTTATTTGATAAAGGATGATAGCGAGTGGTCAAACAAAACCAAAATTGGGTAAAAGCGATGGGCACTGCTATTAATCTGGGAACTTCTGTGGCCGCAGCCATAGCTGTTGGTTTGTTGGGCGGGCGATGGCTGGATAACAGATTCGATATGGGATATTTGTTCACCGTACTCGGACTTTTATTTGGATTATTAACCGCTGGAAAGATGATGTGGGATAAACTGATGCGGGAGTCATCATCTTCTTTTCCAGATAACCGTAAGCAGAATGGAAGTTAAACCAGTCATTTCCTGGCAGAGTTAATTACTATGGTTTGAAGTTTTGGATCTGGCCCACCGGGGGAAGATCAACAAAACCAAAAATAAATTTCTAATATAGGAAGGGGGGAGAAAAGATGATATTTGGTATGTGGGATGCGGTATATTTCAACTTGGGTCCAATTCCAGTGGATCATTTAATTGTTACCCAGTGGGCCATAATCGCTCTGATAGGTTTAATCGCATTTATGGCGACCCGAGACATGAAGTTGGTACCAACCGGGTTGCAGAATGCATTTGAAATGGCAGTTGTCTGGAGTTACGATTTCTTTACCCAACTAATGGACGAGGAGCATACAGCGAAAAAGTTCGCTCCCCTTCTGACCACGTTTTTCCTGTTTATTATACTAAGTAACTATAGTGGCTTGATCCCTGGAGCGGCCAATATTGAAGGATTCCAACCACCCACCAGTAACTGGAACGTTACTGTAGCTCTGGCTCTAATAACATTTTTCGCAGTTCATTTCGGAGGATTTGCCGAACACGGGAGTCACTATTTAAAACATTTTGTCAGTCCCAGTCCAGCGATGTTGCCACTTAACTTACTCGAAGAAATAACCCACCCGTTGTCCCTCACCGTCCGTCTATTTGGTAACATATTCGGCGAAGAAATGATAATAGCTTATCTGCTCTTCATGGCACCATTCTTAATCCCAACGGCATTGATGGGCTTGAGTGTAATGCTTGGTGCTATCCAGGCGATTGTGTTTACCATTCTTTCAGCTAGCTATATAGCAGCTGCTACATCTGCGGGTCATTAAAATTTAAATATTATTTTTGACAATGTACAGTGCATTGCAACGGAAAGGAGGGAAAATAATGGGTCTAATAGCATTAGGAGCTGGTTTAGCCGTATCTATCGCCGGTTTGGGTGGTGGTATTGGTATGGGTGTTTCAGGTGGTAAAGCAATCGAAGCTATCGCCAGACAGCCTGAGGTAGGAGGAGACGTAAGAACTCTCATGTTCATTACCTTTGCCTTTATCGAAACCTTGACTATCTATGGTCTGCTGATTGCGTTCATGCTCGTAGGAAAAATGACTGGCGCTGCCTAGGATTTGATGAGCAAGGAATGTAATTAAAAACTAAACCGTTAGGTCTTTTTTCAGGGCGTTAGAGCAGATACGTTACATAAGATTGTCTGAAGCTCTATCGCCCGAAATACTTTAGCACTAGAGAGATTGGAGGTAGCACATCCGTGAAGAGGAACAAATGGATTTACCTATCAGGCCTCCTTTTATCCTTAATTATGGTAATGGGATTTGCATCTTTCTGCTTGGCATCGGGGGCCGGAGATGCTCCAATAGGAGCACCGGCAGGTAGTCCCCCTGCTTTTCCGAACTTATATGTAATCGGGTGGTCGGCGGTTAACTTCTTTGTATTGCTGGCCATGTTATACAAGTTTGCATATAACCCCATCAACGATATGCTGGAACAGCGGACTACTACTATTGAGAGTTCCATTAAACATGCAGAAGAGTTAAAAGTCGAAGTTGAGCAAATGAGGAAGGAAGCTCAGGCCAACTTGATTGAATCCCGTAAGGAAGCCCAGGAGATTGTGGGACGAGCCACAAAATCAGCTGAAGATGCCAAGAATGAAATCATCGCCAAGGCTAATCAAGAAGTAGTGTCGATGCGCGAAAGATCCAAAGCAGAGATACAAGCAGCTACTGAGCAGGCCAAGGTTGAATTAAGAGACACAGCTGCTACGCTGGCTCTGATGGCGGCGGAGAAAGTATTGGGCAGAGCTATCACCGAAGCCGACCATAAGAAGATGGTCAAAGAATTTGTCAATGAAGCAGGCGATTTGCTATGTTAAACAAGAGCGTCGCCAGGCGCTATGCTGAAGCCTTTTTTAGCATTGCCCAGGAAGCTAATAAGATTGATGATTATCAGACTGAACTGGGGAAAATTGTTCAAAGTATTCAAGAGACGGAAGGTCTCAGGGAGTATTTTGCCCATCCCCTGATACCTGCCAAAGAAAAGAAGGACATTGCCAATAAGATTTTCGCAAAGGCGGTATCGCCTATTACATTAAATTTCTTGCTGCTAATCCTGGATAAGAAACGTGAGACATATCTGGAACTTATTTACAATGAATATGAGGAAATGGCTGACGAATCCAGGAACATTAAGAAGGCAGAATTGATCTCTGCCATGGCGGTATCTGATGAGGATGTAAAAACCTTGTCCGAGACCCTTTCTAGTTCTACAGGCAAAACTATCCAGCTGAAACTTACTATTGATCCCGCAATACTGGGAGGGGTCAAGATAAGAATGGGCGACAAGATAATTGACGCTTCAGTTGCCAAGAAGCTGGAGATGCTGAAGAAAAACCTCAAAACTGCAAAGATAAGTTAAATCGATAGGGGTGAGCATTTAAATGAGTATTAGACCGGAAGAGATTAGCGCCATATTAAAAGAACAGCTGGAGCGCTACCAATCCGAGGTCGAGGTCAGCAATGTAGGATCAGTCATCTATGTTGGAGACGGTATCGCGAGGGTCTACGGATTACAGGGAGCCATGGCTGGCGAATTGCTTGAATTTACAGGTGGTACCTACGGAATGGTGCTCAATCTGGAAGAGGATAATGTCGGGGCTGTGCTGCTTGGTAAATATTCGCATATTAAAGAAGGCGACGTCGTAAAAGCTACCGGTAGAATCATGGAAGTACCAACTGGAAATGCTATGCTGGGACGTGTAGTAAATCCACTGGGGCAGCCTTTGGATGGTAAAGGCCCGATTAATACAGACACATTTAGACCTATAGAAAAGGTGGCCCACGGGGTTGTAACCAGGGCGCCGGTTAATGTCCCCATGCAAACTGGATTGAAGGCGATCGACTCCATGGTTCCGATCGGCAGGGGCCAGCGCGAATTGATTATTGGCGACCGTCAGGTTGGTAAGACGGCTATTGCCATTGATGCCATTATAAACCAGAGAACCAAAAAAGATATGATTTGCATCTATGTTGGCATAGGGCAGAAGCAATCAACCATCGCCGCCATTCATGCCAAACTGGAAGAAATGGGTGCCATGGATTATTCTATTATAGTCGCATCCACTGCTTCTGAGCCAGCACCGTTGCTGTACCTGGCACCGTACGCCGGGGTTGCTATGGCAGAGGAATTCATGGAAGGTCAAAGTAAAGACGTTTTAATTATTTATGATGATCTTTCCAAACATGCGGTTGCTTATCGTGAAATGTCCCTGTTGCTTCGCCGCCCACCCGGACGTGAAGCATATCCTGGAGACGTTTTCTACTTGCATTCCCGCTTGCTGGAGAGAGCCTGTAAGCTCAATGATAAACATGGCGGTGGTTCCATTACCGCACTGCCAATAATTGAGACCCAGGCAGGTGACGTATCAGCCTACATTCCAACCAACGTTATTTCGATCACCGATGGGCAGATATATCTGGAAACCGACCTATTTTACGCAGGCCAACGTCCTGCTATCAACGCAGGTCTTTCCGTCAGCCGCGTAGGTGGTTCAGCGCAAACCAAGGCCATGAAGTCAGTTGCCGGACAGCTTCGGCTCGACTTGGCCCAGTTCCGTGAGCTGGCCGCTTTCGCCCAGTTCGGTTCTGACCTCGATAAGGCGACCCTGGCCCGCTTAACCCGCGGCGAAAAGACGCTGGAGGTGTTGAAACAGGGACAGTATGTACCGATGACAATGGAAGATCAAGTAGTTATCATCTACTGTGCAGTAAACGGCTATCTGGACGATATTCCCAAGGAAAAGATTGCCTCCTTTGAAGTTGAATTCCTGAAATATGTCCGCACCAATACCGATGTACTTAAAGTAATAGCCGACACCGGTAAAATTGACGATGCAACCGCAGGAAAATTCGTTAAGGCTATTCAAGATTTCAAGTCCACGTTCGCAGTTTAGGCGGTGATGTAATATGGCAGGAGCAGGTGTAAGAGAATTTAAGCGTAGAATACGCAGTGTTGCAAATACCCAGCAGATTACTAAAGCCATGAAGATGGTAGCGGCAGCCAAGTTGCGTCGTGCCCAGGAGGCAGCCGAAGCATCAAGACCATATACCGAGACATTACAGGGAACCCTGGCCAGGTTGGTAGCGGTGTCCACTGAAGTGGAACATCCGTTGCTGGCGAAAAGGGACGAAGTACGTAAGGTAGGGTATATTGTTGTTACAGCTGACAAGGGTTTGTGCGGGGGTTATAATACCAACATAATTAGGGCCACCACTGATTTCATTGCGGCAGACCAAAGAAAGCCAGAGCGCGGCATCATTGCCGTAGGCCGGAAATCTCGGGATTTCTTCCGCAAGCGGGGTGGAGTAGATAGCGAATTTGTTATGTTGGGTGATAAGATTAATTACGCTGATGCCAGAGCAGTTGCTCAATATGCTATGAAAGCATATGAGAATGAAGAACTCGATGAGATATATCTGGTCTATGCAAAATTTGTTAATGTACTGCGGCAGGTTCCGACTGTCGTAAAGATTCTACCGATTGAGCCACCCGAGGGAAGCGGCGGCGTTGAAGAACATAGTGTGGAGTATATTTATGAGCCCAGTGCGGAGAGCATTTTACTAAACTTGCTACCCCGATATGTGGGCAGCCAGATATACCATGCTATGCTGGAAGGCAAAGCCAGTGAGTTTGGTGCCAGAATGACCGCCATGGGCAATGCCACCGAGAATGCAGGAGAAATTATTGACAACCTGACACTCAAGATGAACAAGATCAGACAGGCGGCAATAACGGATGAAATTCTGGATATTGTTGGTGGCGCCGAAGCTCTCAATAAAGGAGGAAAGTAGAGAATGGCGAATGTAACAATAGGGGAGGTAACTCAGGTTATTGGCGCGGTTGTAGACATACGTTTTAAGCCAAACGAGTTACCGGATCTAATGAACGCTATAACCATAAAGACTGAGGATCAACCCACAAATTTGCAGACTGAAACGAATATCGATGTTACCCTGGAAGCTTTCCAGCATCTAGGGAACGATATCGTTAGATGTGTTGCGCTAAGTCCTACTGATGGTATTTTCAGGGGAATGTCGGCAACCAATACTGCAGCCGCCATCAAAGTACCGGTAGGGGATGGCTGCTTGGGCAGAATCATAAACGTATTAGGCCAACCGGTTGATGAAGCCGGGCCAATAAAAGCTGCTGATTATTGGGAGATCCATCGCGATCCCCCTCCACTGGTAGACCAATTACCAGCTACCGAACTTCTGGAGACCGGAATTAAAGTTGCCGATCTTATTTGCCCCTATGCTAAGGGCGGAAAAATCGGGCTATTCGGTGGAGCTGGAGTTGGCAAGACCGTTATAATCCAGGAACTGATTAGAAATATCGCTTACGAGCATGGTGGATATTCTGTGTTCACCGGCGTTGGTGAGCGGACCCGTGAAGGTAACGATCTCTGGGGTGAGATGACTGAGTCGGGCGTTATTGATAAATGCGCCTTGATATTCGGCCAGATGAATGAACCACCCGGAGCCAGATTGCGGGTAGGTCTGACCGGATTGACGGTAGCAGAATATTTCCGCGATGTTGGAGGACAGGACGTTCTAATATTTATCGATAATATATTCCGCTTTGCGCAGGCCGGTAACGAAGTGTCGGCGCTTCTGGG
>JBAYYO010000098.1:0-7100 GCA_041672985.1 Syntrophomonas sp.
GAGGAAACAGAAATCGGCGTACCGCAAGGCGGCCCACTCAGCCCAATACTTAGCAACATAATGTTGAATGAATTGGATAAGGAACTCGAAAGAAGGGGTCATAGGTTCGTCCGCTATGCGGACGATAGTGCGCCACGTGCGCATGCTTCCTGAAGGAAGCTGCTATGCTGTACAGAAGATGATGGAAGGCCCATCGAAGCCGGCTTGCAGGAGCAGGCTTCAAACCACCGCAAGCTGCATAGGTAAAGAGCCCTTGTAGTGAGCGTTGCGGAAAAGGCAGTCTAAAACTGTCAGGTGAGGAATAAGGAGACGAGCGTAAGCGAACCATTGACGAAGTGTCGAAAGCGTAGGGACGACGTCAAAACCGGGGGGTTGTCGTTAACCCGGGATAAGTTTGGGGGAAACCTGTTTACTGCCCAAGCGGCGTCCGGCATTAAGGTGGCGTGAACTTGTTACAGGCTTCTGTATAGAACGTGGGAACCTGTCGTCCCGATGTTAAGGGAGAAATCCGAGTGGGAAGCCCCCATTAGGGTGAGAGTACCAAGGCGGGGCACAGGGGCGGAGTAGACCGTAGTAGTGAAGAAAGTCCGTAATGGGACTGGAGCGAAGGGTCTACATTGTTCAGCTTTTTGGCTAAAGATCAACCAGAAATGGGAGGAATCTAAGTGGATGAAGCAAAGCCGTTTCAAATCTCAAAAAGAGAAGTATGGGAAGCGTACAAAAGGGTACGAGCAAACAAGGGGGCAGCCGGGGTAGATGGACAATCCATAGCGAAGTTCGAAGAAAATCTAGGAAACAACCTTTACAAACTATGGAACAGAATGTCATCAGGCAGTTACTATCCATCACCGGTCAGACGAGTAGAAATACCCAAAGGAAATGGAGAAACCCGGCCACTAGGGATACCGACAGTAGCAGACCGAATTGCACAGACAGTTGTCAAAGGCAGGTTAGAACCAGAACTAGAGAAATACTTTCATAAAGATTCCTACGGATATCGACCAAATAAATCTGCGGTTGAAGCCGTCGGGGTAGCCAGGAAAAGGTGCTGGCGCTATGACTGGGTACTGGACATGGACATCAAAGGCTACTTTGACAGCATAGACCATGAACTGATGATGCGAGCGGTTAGAAAACACACCGAGGAAAAATGGATGCTACTATATATCGAAAGATGGCTGAAAGCTCCGGTAAAACTAGAGGACGGAACTTTGTTAGCTAGGGATCAAGGGACGCCGCAAGGCGGGGTCATTAGTCCACTGTTGGCAAATCTCTTTCTGCATTATGCCTTTGATGTATGGATGGAAAAGAATAGCCCCAACATCCCTTTTGAAAGGTTTGCTGATGATACAGTCTGCCATTGCAAGAGTGAAGCGCAGGCCAAGTGGCTAAAGGGAGAAATTGAAAAGAGATTCACCAAATGTGGACTAACATTACATCCAGAAAAGACCAAGATTATCTACTGTAAAGATGATGACCGAAAAGGCAATTATCCAGAAGAAAAGTTTGATTTTCTGGGCTTTACGTTTAGACCACGCAGGTCAAAGAACCGATGGGGAAAGCACTTCATTAATTTTACCCCGGCAGTCAGCACCAAGGCCGCTAAGAAAATGCGAGAGAAAGTGAGAGCATGGCACCTACATTTACGCAGTGACAAGAAAATAGAAGATTTAGCCTGGATGTTTAATCCGGTCATAAGAGGCTGGATCAATTATTTCGGTAGTTACTACAAATCAGCAATATACCCAACTTTACGTCACCTTGACACCATATTAGCAAGGTGGGCAATGAGAAAATACAAACGATTAAGAGGACATATGCGAAGAGCACAACAATGGGTGCAAAGGATAGCGCAAAAACAACAGTGGCTATTTGTCCATTGGCAAATTCTTAATCGGACGGCTGAGCAATAGGAGCCGGATGAGCTGAGAGGTTCACGTCCGGATCTGGGAGGGCGTAGGGGTGAGATTCCCCTGCGCTACTCGACTTGTGTGTTGCTTTCAAAACAAAGGCGATGCAGAGCGGTTTTATGCTAAGCTTCGGGAAAGACTGAAGAAATTCAATCTTGAGATTGCAGAAGAAAAGACTCGCATCATAACCTTTGGGCGCTTTGCTGAAAAGGAATGTCAGAAGGAAGGCAGAAATAAGCCGGACACCTTTGACTTTCTTGGATTTACCCATTATTGTGGTAAACGTCAAAGTGGGGGATTTCGGGTAAAGCGAAAGACAAGCCAGAAGAAATACAGGAGCAGCTTGCTGCGCTGTAAGACATGGCTAAGAAAACATCTAAACTCGCCTACGGACTACGTAATAGAGATGCTGTACCTTAAAATGCAAGGAAACTACCGGTACTATGGAATAACAGATAACTCTAAAGCATTAGGGAACTTCTGTGATAAAGTGCGCAGAATGTTATTCAAATGGTTCAACCGACGCAGTCAGCGTAAAAGCATGAATTGGGATAAATATTTGCGATTCTTAGCAAGAAACCCATTACCGAGGGCGAAAATCTATGTGAATATATACGATGTTAAGCCCGAACTACTAAGCTATCTTAAGTGAACGACGCTGTGAGGAGCCGTGTGCGTTAGTTGCGCCAGCACGGTTCTGTGAGGAGCGTACTACCAATCAGCCATGGAGCAAATATTGTGACACTCTCAGAGGAAACGGGGAGAAACGGGATAACACAAAGCGACTCCTAAAGTTGAGAGGTATACGTTTACTCGACCCAACTTATCCTTCGGGAGCCATCAATTTGAGGATTAACAACCAACTACGCTTTATCTGGAAATGCCTGTATTAAGTACTAGGTAATTTGGAGTGGAAGGAAAAATGGATTACATAACATGGGATAACATCGATGAAGCGGATACTGAAGTTCAGGAGAGACTGACGGCGAACTGTGCTGAAATAAATCAGATCATAAAAGAATCTATTCATTTACTGGAAACCGAATTTCAAGGTAGAGCATCTTTTCGGTTTGCGCATTCGGCTCCAGGAGATATATTAACAACAAAAGAGAGATATCAGCATATATGCTTTGTTACAAAGTATGAAAGTTTACCTCCCTTTAATGGGATTAAAATTACAAAGCATAAAGATAAGTACTACCTTGGCAATTTAGATTATATTCGGCACATTCTCAACGAGTATAGGCTTGTGATTCAAAATAAAAGTGATTCAATCTATTATGCAAAAATACATAGGTTTTGTCGGGACAAGCTCATGTGCAAAGATCCCACAAAGGGGTTAAGTATCTCTTTGCTACATGAAACTAAAGGCGATATATCCGATGTGATGGTTAAAATGCTCGATGAGAGAAATAAGGCTATATCATTAATCTTAAGGAAATTGGAGTTTGATTACTTATATAATGGAATATTACAACACTCCGACATTCGATATACAAAGAGGTTTTTGACAGAGTATTCAAATGGTGAACTTAATTATGTATTTATCAAACATGTGTTATTACTAGATTATATTAAGGATTGGCTAATTTGGCATTATAGAATTGTCAATTCAATGACATTCCCCAAAATTGGCCCATTATAATGACATATACCAAAAATCTATTGGCCAAAAGCTCTTCCTATTATAGAATGGCTAAAAAACTCCAGCCCCAGTCGATTGATAAGGGAGTCAAATCTTTGTATTAGATAATCCAGTGGAGGCTAATCTTAGAGAAATGAGAGTCCTGTTGGATTTTGGCGATCCACCCGAGGTCCGTTTGGATGAGACCGAAATGCGGCAGTTGATATAAAATATGTGCCGCAATTCCCTGGAGGCCATGTCATCTTATCATTAGGGGGGCGGGCGGGTATAACATATAGGTAAAGACCCCTATGGGGATATTGGAAGGAGTGATATTCATTGTTAATGGAGAAACGCGATCAAGCATGCATATGGGCTAAACATTGTGATCCGGGTATCCGAGCGGCAATCACCGAGCTTTTTCCAGAGGAGCAGCTAATTATACTGGTAAATGGTAAACGAACTATCTGGGCAAGGATGAAGGATGGTAAGGATGGACGCCCGACGCTAGGGCTTAAGCTTGTAGGTGGCAGATCTGCCTGGAATATTATACCGATGAATGAGATTTGTGATATACACCTGGTTTCGAGTACAGAAGCAGAATCGGAATCCAGAACGTTGTGACTGGGTGATGATCCCGCTGTAGGTGGTAACATCTTGTCAACATCGACGGCAGGTCCAGGCAGTCCACTATTTGACTCTTACATATTTGCGGATTATTCCGGTGCAGCTGACTTAAGGGGGCAGAAAAGATCTATTAAGCTTGCTTATGCAGAGGCAAATGCAGAATGTCACTTAGCCGATGAATCATTGACCAGAGATAGTCTGGTAACAAAGATTATTAGTTATCTACATAAAGCGACGGCGGAACGTAAACGAATTTGTTTTGGATTCGACCACCAATTCGGCATTCCAATTGGACTCCTTGAAGAGATCGGAATTTCAGAACTAAGCTGGCGCGAAATATTGTATGCCATGGTTGAAGGCTATGGGTTTCCTGCGCTGGAACACCCGTCGACATATGCGATACAATTTAACAACTGGTGCCTTGGTAGAGGCAAGCCCCCATATTTCTACTCAGCTACTAAGGCAACACTATATGGCATTCCCGACAGTGATCCACGTAGGGGCGATATGGAGACTGTGACTCGCTTGACCGAGCGTTGTGATAGCATATTCGGAAGTGGTAAACCAAAGCCGTTTAACCGTGTAGGTGATAATGGCTCTGTTGGTGGTCAGACAATGATGGGTCTTATTAAGCTTCTTGAGTTGCTGGAGATATGCAGAACCGTGGGCATACCGGTAAAATGCTGGCCATTTGATGGGCTAGATATTAGTAGTGCCTCATATGCAGGCTATCATGTCTTGCTGGAGCCTTATCCTGCGGCCGTTCGATCACCTGGAGTTTCTTATACTGATGCAAACGACGCTATAGCCTGCGTAGAACTCATCCGGCGTTTTGACCAGGCAGGTAAACTCGCAGATCTGCTGGACTTGAGTTGCTTGTCCGATACACACAAAAATATTGTGTTAGTTGAAGGGTGGATAGCAGGTTATACTCCATTATCTTTATATGGCCCAAAGAGGTAGGGGAAAAATTGTTGAACACTACGATAAAGGACCCGAATAGATACTATTGAAAATAATATTGGACAATATTGGGGGAGTAATAGTGAAGGACGTTTTATTCAAAAGTGAAATACCCATTGCGACTAACAACGAGGCTGATGAAGGGTAACAGTTTTGCTGTATCTAAGAAGTACTATAGTGGTGCCAGCCAAGACTTGTCCAATACATTTTACAGTTTTATGAACTTAGACATTCCTTTAAGCATGAAAAGGCATTTCCTCCCTTGGCGTCCATTGATTGAGGGGATGAAGGGTCCGAGCACATTCAAAGGTTATGATGAAATACTCTGCCTTTCAAGGCAAATAATTTATTAAGTATGTAAATGGCATGCTAAGATTATAATTTATAAGTATAACACAAACATAAATGGATAGGCAAATTATTGTCTTATAATCACAATTTTTGATTATTTTTTAATACTTAGTAAATAATCAAAAAAAAATCTCAAATTTAAAAAGTCAACCACTTGCATCAAAAAGAATGCAGTTGGTTGACTTTTTTCCTTTTGGATTGCGTGTCTTTTCAAAATGGGTAACAGTGAAAATAAAAGAAAACAAAAGGAAACAAGCGAAAATAACTGAAAAACGCAGGAAAAAGTTTGACAAGGCATATTTTGCCATTATATAATATGGCCATATCAGGCGTAAGGAGGAGTAAGAGGGAGATTGAGTGAAAAAAACGACTCTAAAGACGTGTAATGTCCAACCAAAGCCGAAATAGGCGGAAAGAGAGGAATATGTATGAGTGATGGAACCCAAATTAACCGTTATAGGAAGCAGATGGAAGAAACACTTAACAATATTGCGGCTCAAATGGAGGGGGAGTTTTGTTCGGTTTTACCTGAACGTGGGTACCGCTTACATGTTTTTGCACCATGTTATGAAGGCCAAGAGCCGACATACGGAAGGCTCGAAGGGAACATTAGGCTGTACCCTGTTCCTGATTTTCGTACAGCAATACTGGTCATGGATATCCTATTTAGCGAATATAGGCTGTTAAAGTTTGGTTGGGTAAATATATGGTTGGAAAGGTTAGACCCAAAAACAAATCAATGGGATGAATGGGAAGATGGGAATGGTAACAATTTTAAAGATTATTACCTAAATGAAAATTATGTTCCTCATCTTGGAGATGGCGAATATGAGCCGTTTATGGATTAGAGAGTGGGGGGGTATAGAGCTATGAAGCATATAAGAATTTCTAGTTGTTACTGTTTTGTGTGTAATAACAAATTTCCGATACCAAGGACTGGGAAGCAAAGGGAGAAGGGACATGTTAAAGACTTGTATTGCCCGATATGTAGAAGGGTTACTAGCCACATAGAGGTTAGAGAAAAGGACTTGGGGCTCCAGTGCCTGACACCAACTTATCAAGTTATTGAATATTCTGACAATTTAGGGCCATAAAGCGATACAGCATCTGAGTCTCACCTGTTTTCATAATGGCATCGAAGCAATTCGCATAATAGCATAACCTAGACCGGAGTTGCAGTTTTCAACCAAGTTATCATGGGATATTAGGTTATTCTCCCCGATAGTTGAATATAATGTCCCACTCAATATAAGGATTCAAACCAAACCAGTAATTAAACTATCCTCGCTCTCTGGGGATAATTTTTTACGACAATGATAGCAAAATATTAACATATTTGCTAAAATAACTCGGGGTCAGGCCCCGAGTTATTAAGTGGATTTGTGTAGGACACTGCTGGGCGGAGTCTGATTATTTCAAACCAGGGTTATTGAAGATTCGCTATTCCGATAACGGAAGATGATCCTCGAAAGACTTTTTAAAGGGGCAGCAGGTATTACCGTAACGGCATATTTTCATAAATAATAAAAGGAGGCTAGTTGCTTGGAAAAAACATTAAAAATCACTGGGACTGTGGTAATGGCTGTCGTTAGATATACCAAAGAACAGTTTGTTGATATTTGGGA
>JBAYYO010000099.1:0-7075 GCA_041672985.1 Syntrophomonas sp.
TATGCTGTCATGTATGAGCCCTTTACTAATCTTTTGACTCAGGGCATGGTCCTGAAAGAAGGTACCAAAATGTCCAAGTCCAAAGGCAACGTAGTCAGCCCTGAAGATATCATCGACACTTATGGGGCAGATACCGCCCGGCTTTTCACCCTCTTTGCTTCCCCGCCGGAGCGAGATTTGGAATGGAGCGACCAGGGAGTAGAAGGCTCCTATCGTTTCCTGAACCGCGTGTGGCGGCTGGTGACCGGCTGTACAGAGGACATTAAGGATGTTCGTCTGCCGGAGCAATTTGCCAAACTGGAGCCCGAGGCTCGTAAACTGCGCTTTAAGACCCATGCCACTATAAAAAAGGTAAGTGAAGACATAGAAGAACGCTTCAACTTCAATACTGCCATCAGCGCCATAATGGAACTCACCAATATGATGTATGCTTATCGGGATCAGGATGACCAGGATTTAACCGTGCTCAAAGAAGCCGTTGATACCCTCATTGTCCTTTTAAGTCCCTTCTCGCCTCATATGTGTGAAGAATTATGGCAGGTTTGTGGCCATAAAGAAAGCATCTATCGTCAAAGCTGGCCTCGTTACGATAAAGCTGCCTTGATACAGGACGAAGTCGAAATAGCCATCCAACTTAGCGGCAAGGTGAGAGAACGTATAACCGTGCCTACCGGTATATCTAAGGAGGACCTGGAAAAGCTGGCTCTGGCACAGCCTAAAGTCCAGGAATTAATAAGCGGCAAAAATATTGTGAAAATTATTGTAGTGCCCGGTAAGCTGGTTAATATCGTAGCGAGATAGGAAAAAATTACTGCCATGCTGGCAAATACAAACTATTCCCGTGTATATTTCCAGCATGGCAGTAAAATATAATGTTTTATCCGGGCCTTATAAAGTTACCTGAATTAATCAGGCTCTTCATAATAATATCTCGATCCATCTGCGGCGTTATAATATAAAGGTATTAAGAGCAGCGAGAAACTATTCGTATCTCAGGGCATCGATGGGATCCAGCTTGGCAGCACGATTGGCCGGGTAAAGGCCAAAAATAATGCCTATGGCAGATGAAAAGCCGAAAGCAGCCAGCATAGTACCAAATGATACAATTATCGGTGTCTTTAATACCAGGGAAATGATGGCTCCTATACCGACACCCAGCATCATGCCTATACTGCCCCCCAGTGCGGAAATGGTAGCTGATTCCACCAGGAATTGCATAAGGATGTCGCGGCGCCGCGCTCCTAAGGCTACCCGCACCCCAATTTCCCGGGTGCGTTCGGTAACCGAAACCAGCATAATATTCATGATGCCGATCCCCCCGACCAGCAAGGCAATCCCCGCCAGGGCACCGAAAACTGATGTCATCACAGTGAGGATAGTACTGAATTGCTCCATCATCTGTTCATTGGTCTGGGCTTGATAACCCTTCTTCACGGCGTGGCGCAGCTCCAAAATGCCGACACTTTGTTTGGTTGCAGCCTTCAATTGCTCCTTGTTTTTTACCCTCACCAAGGCCTGCTGCACCCCCTGGTTGTCATCCATTTCCATTAGTGTCTGGATGGGAATGCAGGTAAAGGTCTGCTGCATACCCATTACTGCAGCCTCAGGCTTAGTTACCCCGCAAACCTGGAAAGGGATGCGATTAATACGCAGAGTTTTACCTACCGCCGTATTTCCCGGGCCGAACAGTTCATCAGCCAAGTTTTGGTCTATAACCACTACCCGGCGGCCCATCTGATTTTCCGCCTCATTAAAGAATCGCCCCTGGGCAAAACCCAGCTGACTTACCTTCAAATAATCCGGGCTGGTTCCGATAAGCATGTTGGTTTTCTTCTTGCGCGTGGTTTCAAATGCTGCTGTATTGGGTAAGACCTTGAGTGGCACCACAAATTCAATGCTGTCCATGGAATCTTTAAGCAGTTTACAATCATTCAGAGTTAACTTGCCCTTTTGTCCGTTGTCGTTAGCCACAGGTACCAGAGTAAAGGAATTGGCTCCCATGCCCTCAACTTCCTGGGAGACTAGTTTGTTCACACTCTGTCCCGTGGTAACGATAATAATAACAAACATCACGCCAATGATCATGCCTAGCATAGTCAGGGCAGAACGAAGTTTATTGACCCATATCCCTTCCAGTGCCACCGCGATCATCTCTCTGAATTTCATTCTCGCCCCCCCTTTTGCTCCAGCCACTCTGTTAAAAGCTGCCGGGCATCCAAAGGTGGATCCACATTTTCACTATTCACCAGGCGCCCATCGCGGAAATGTACAATCCTTTGGGCATGGCGGCCTATCTCCGGTTCATGGGTAACCAGGATGATGGTACTGCCCTGGCGGTGCAGGTCTTGAAACAGGGCCATGATTTCGTAGCTGGAACGGCTGTCCAGATTGCCGGTCGGCTCATCAGCCAGTAGTAGGCTGGGCTGGTTAACCATGGCGCGAGCTATGGCTACCCGCTGTTTCTGGCCCCCAGACAACTCGTTGGGACGATGGACACTATGGCTGGCCAGGCCCACCTGTTCCAGGGCTTTTAATGCCCGCGCTTGCCGTTCTCCACTTCCAACTCCAGCATAAAGCATAGGAAGCTCCACATTCCGCTGAGTATTGAGACGAGGCAGGAGATTGAAATTTTGAAATATAAATCCTATCTTTTGATTACGCAGGTCAGCCAGCTGGTCTTCATCCAGGCTTCGGGTATCAACCCCATCCAGGAGATAAGTACCCTCCGTAGGACGATCCAGCAGGCCCAGGATATTCATCAGGGTGGATTTGCCTGAGCCGGACGGGCCCATTACCGCAATAAAGTCCCCTTCTCCCACGGTCAGGTTGACTTCTTTGAGTGCTTCAACTTTAACAATACCAGTATCATAGGTTTTAAATAAGTTTTCTATTACAATCATTGCACGCGAACCTTGCTTCCGTCCTGGAGCTGGGCAGGTGGGTTAAGCACCACCTGTTCGTCTTGGGCCACTCCCGATTTAATCTCTATGGTTATACCATCACTGATGCCGGTCTTCACCGGGGTGAGCAGGGCCAATCCATCTTTTATGACCCAGACGCTGTTGCCCTCATCCTTCTCCACCAAAGCTTCAATAGGCACCACCAGGGCCTGACTATCGGCGACCGTGATTTCCAAGTCGACATTGTAACCGGGCAGCAAACGGGGAGCATCCTCCACCCCCACAATCACCGGCAAGAAATAATCTTCGTCCTGGTTCCTCTTGGTCTTGTTCAATACCTCCAACCCTACCTGGGTGATCGTTCCCTGATATATTTCATCCAAAAAAGCGTTGCCGCTGATACTGACAACCTGCCCTGCCTTGATCTTCCCAGCTTCACTTTCTGGAACATCAGCCTGAATCGTCAGGTTTTGAAGAGTGCCAATGCTTAAGAGAGGAACATTCTCAGTGATATGATCCCCGGTTTTCACACTGATGGAAAGAACCTGTCCATCCCGTTGACAAACCAGGCCCTGCTGAGCGGTTCGCCTTTCTAACAACTGCAGTTGGGCCCTAGCCGAATCTACCGAGGCTTCCAGAGACTGCAGGTAAAACGGAGCCGCCTCTTGACTGCGCAGCAAATCGGACCGGGCTTTTTCATAAGCTGATTGGCTGGTATCGAAGTCGGCTTGGGCTTGGTCAAGTTCAGACTGAGCTATTGCCCCGGCTTCAAACAAGGCTTGCTTGCGCTGTAAAGTCACTTTATCCCTCTCATGGACGCTTTCGGCCTGACTGAGCGTGAACTCAGCCGCAACCAGATCGGATGTCTTACCACCGGAACGAACCTGATATAAGGCCGACTCGGCAGAAGCCAGAGTCGCACGAGCCTCCGCCAGTTTCTGTTCGGCATTGGGAATATACAGGTCCATCAAGACCTGTCCGGCCGTGACCATGTCGCCCATTTGCACATGGATTCCCTTTACCGTACCGCTCACTTCACTATAAATAATCTCTTTATCGTCAGCTATAACGTTGCCTGAGGCCGGAATCTTCTCTACCAAATGTTGGTCAGTCACCTGGGCGGCTGACACCTTAACTACATCCTTATTCTTGATACGATAAACATTAAAACCTACAATGGTCAGGACCAGCAGGATTACACCACCGATTAGCAGCTTCTTCTTCAAGGAAATAGGCTTCTTGGCTGCTTGAACTGTATCTGAAATCTCATTAGATGATACTTGCTCTGACAAAATTTTCACTCCTCTTGATCTCATCCTTCTCCGAACATGAAATAAGATTGCTTAAACTGCCGGGGTTTTTACCAACAAGGCCATAACCACCACATAAACCAGCCAGATGGTTCCCGAATAGATGGCGAGCCCCCCGACCCTCTTTTTCATAGCGAGGGAGCCGCCCAAAATGAGAAGGACCAACCCCCAAATACTGAACAAGTCGATCTGCCCCAGAAGCCGGTACAGAAAGCTGGTTTGATTGGCAGTGTTCAGGAACACGGCCAAGCTGGTGCTGACCTGCAAGGCAGCTTTGTATCCCATGGTTTTAATTAGCCCGGTAGAGATCACAGCTTTTATTATTGATGGTACCCCGGCAAAAATGGCCACGGCCAATAACTGTTTAAAACGTGCCTCTCCAACACTGAACTGGTTGTAGAGGGCGAGTATTGCCGCTTCAACCAGCCAGACCATAGGCATGGCCAAAACTGTCCCGATCAACGCGCCTGGCACCACAAATTTCATGGCCAGAGCAATCTGATCCGGACTCTGGCCGCTGGCAACCAGCGTCTCTGCAGTAAACTGCTTGGTTTCTGGGATGGCCAGGATTATTAATAGGAGCGAGATCGCGATGATAATCAGCCCTGGCCACAAAATTCGAGGATCGTCGACAATAGCTTGAAAAGCCTCCCCCGGAGCAGTCAGGACCTTCAAGAACCGTTCCGTCATCGACAGCTTGTTTTCTCCCATAATAAAACAGCCTCCTTCATCCATACAATAATCCCTTACTTCTATACGGGAACCATATTTACCTTCCGCAAAATGACTAATCATTGCTTAAAGTAGCTTCGCCCCCAAACTTTCGACGGCTTTATGGAACCGAACATCTAGAGAGCCGTTTTGAGTTGCTGGTTCAATGCCTTTTCTTTCTCTTGTTGAAGCAAGTACCCCTGCGCAGCAACGATATGAATTCCAAACACCGCATTTGTTATAATTTCTTTCATCTGAAAAGAATCGAAAATCTGTATTCCTTGAGAATATATCTGTTCAAATAAGACTGGTTCCATCATGTGTAATGAAAGTTTCACCCTCTGACTTAGCAAAATACATTGCTGCAGAATCTCTTTTTTTGTGTCCTCAGTTTTTGCTAAGGTGGAGTGGTTCAGCAATAATTGGATCATAGACAGCAAAAACGGAAAACAAGAGTAGTATTCCTTTATTATCTTGTTACATTGCTCCATTACTTCGTCAAATGGGCAGCCAAACAGGGTTTTTGCAGTAAGCTCACTCGGACATACACATGCTGTTAAATCTGTTGAAATCAACCACAAGATATAGTATTTTTATTATGGATAGTTATGGATTGTTGGGAAAATAATAGGGGAATTGTAAGAGCCCCATCCATACAAATCGGGCAGAGAGCAATTTATGCTTAAGAAATCTGTTCCAATCCAGAAACATATAAATACTATGGAAACGCGGTGATTTCTTGAACTATTATCCTCACTTAAATAGTATCTTTATATCCGAGCGCCTGAAGCGGCGGTTAAACGAAATAAATACTTATCCCATTACCACGGTCGTTGCACCCATGGGCTTTGGAAAAACCACCGCTATGGACTGGTGGTCAAAACGTCAAAAAAAAGTCAAGCCGATGCCGTTATTCTACGTCAAATTATTGTTACGGACAGTATTACGGGTTTTTGGATGGGCTTCTGCCGGGCCTTCAAAGGCTACCCCGAATTAACCGAACAAATGAAAGCTCTCGGGTATCCCCAGGATGCAAGTGCCATATCCATGCTGGCTGAGCTTTTGGATGATGCATTGTCGCCAAGCGCCAGCCAAATTTACATAGTCATGGATGATATCCATATCCTTCAGCAAAAACCATTGACATCGCTGCTGCTTTTTCTTTCCCGCAGCCTGCCGGACAGTGTTCATATCATTCTTCTGTCCCGCAATCAGATTTTTAACGAGGAGGAACGGATGCGCCTCGGTAATCTGCTGGGTGAAATTAATGCCGATGACCTGCGGCTCAGCCAACAAGAGTTAGCAGTCTATGCCAAACGCTGTGGACTGGAACCCTCGGCCGAGGAAATTAATGTCCTGGCTACGCTCACCGAGGGATGGATCTCCATGGTATATCTGAATTTCAAGGCCTATGCCCAGAAGGGATGCTGGCTATCCAGTTCGGCCGACATTTTTACGCTGATTGATCAGGTATTATTAAATCCATTACCGGAACGTCAACGGGAATTTCTTGTTCTGATTGGCATGGCCGATGAGTTCACGGCAGATCAGGCAGCCTATCTGTGGCAGCACCCGGATACGGTGAAACTTCTTAATGCCCTTTCAAAAAACAATGCTTTTATAACCCGTAATGAAAATGGGATTTATCGCTGCCACCATATGTTGCGCCACTGTACCCGGCAGAAATTTGCCGAAAAGCCGGAAACCTGGCAGAGAGAAAATTATTCCCGATTAGGACAATGGTATCTGGATCACGAAGAATATGTACCGGCCTATTTCGCCTTCGCCAGTGCCCCGGATTGGAATGGAGTGCTCAAAACATTGGAAAAGGATAAGGCAAAGAGTCTGAACACCGAGCACAGTCAGGAATTTTTCCGCTGGATCAAAAATTGTCCCGAAGAATATCTTTTAAGATATCCCATTGCCATCGTTGCGTGCATGGTTAAGATGTTTTCCTTTCATAATATCCCCGAAATCGAACGTATGAAGGGAATGCTTCTAAAGTCGCTGGAACAAGATACTGCTCTGACCGAACAGGAACGCCATGATCTTTTGGGCGATGCCGAGGTATCAGAGAGCTTTCTTTGCTACAATAACATCTCGGCCATGAGTGTCCATCACCGCAGAGCCTGCGCATTACTCACCCGCACCTCG
>JBAYYO010000100.1:0-7046 GCA_041672985.1 Syntrophomonas sp.
CCGGTAAATATGGCTTTTGGTTAGCAGGCCTAACATTTCACCTTTTTCATTGACTACCGGTGCACCATCTATCTGGTGATCCAAGAATATCTGGCTGGCCTCCTTTATGGTATGCCCCGGAGTCAAGACTATAAGATTATCACTCATTATTTCACTTAATTTCATAAAAATAACCTCTTAAAAAGAATATCTTCAATAACACATTACGCCTTTGGTGGTCTAGAAATGCTAATATTACCCCAAAATAAAACCCTGACCAGTAAAATGGCCCGGGTTTGCTTGCTTCTCTAGTTGCTTCCAAACATGGGAAGGATGCTTTGGCGATTCCTTTGTAAAAAAAGCGCCGCAATTATTTGCGGCGCTGCTTGCACTACTTACAGAATTGTGACTTTTACAGTTTTCATTCCCCAACTCAAAGCCTCTTGACGACTATTAAAGAAGAGATCAATCCTGTTACCTTTGATTGCTCCACCTTGGTCAGCAGCTATTGCTTCTCCGTAGCCTTCAACAAAGAGTTTGGTACCCATAGGAATTACATTGGGATCTACGGCCACTATTCCTCTTGCCAATGGAAGGCCGATGTAAGAAGGTTGTCCAAAGAATGGGTAGTTGGATTCCCATGAGGAATCATACCCGGTTGCTACCATGTTTATAACCTTAACGCCTCGGGAAGCTGTAGCAGAACCTCTGGAAACGGTTGATCCCGTCGTTGCAGCCGGGTTGGCTAATAAACCCAAAGCTTGTCTGGTTTGCGGTCCAACTATACCATCAGCAACCAGGGAGGCATCTTTTTGGAACCTGGTTACACCCTGATATGTTTGAGAACCAAAGATCCCATCGGCTGCTCCGCACCAGTACCCCTTGGTATTCAGGGTTTCCTGCAATTGTACTACCTCAGCTCCGCGTGAGCCCAGGGAAAGGTTAGAGGCTGCCATTGCCTCATCACTTCTAGCTAAAAACAAACCCGTAATAAATAATGATAGTATGAAAACTGGAATAATGATCTTTTTACCTAACATATATAAACTCCTCTCTAAACTGTTGTTTTCGTCAATGAACGGTCAATCGCTTCGATCGTCTGATGAAGCAGTTTAGTAGGTAGTACTGTTATAGTGTAAGGTAAAGGCCATTATTGTTCAAACAGGCTATAACCTCTCTGAAATGGACAAGTCCGACTATGATTAGAAGTCCTCTGGGATTTTATCCAATTCTGAGATCTCTTAAGACATACTGTGTGATGGGATATGATGGTCAGATGAGAGCCTTTCTTAAAATTCAACAATGCTGCGCAAAACATTGGCCTTTTCATCCCCTCTCCTGTATATTTAAGTAGCTAAGCTTGGAACGCTTAGTAATATCAATCTTTGTAATCGCGGGAGGAGTCTATTTTGAAAAACAACAAGTTTTGCTTCGCAATAATTATTATGTTTATCCTCAGCTTTTTGGTCAGCGGCTGTGCTAACCCTGCTTCCAATCGTGCAGCGCCTGAGGTGCAAAATCCCAGTCCAGCAGAGACTGCCGGCCTGCTGAAGATCCATTTCATCGATGTCGGCCAGGGGGATGCGATACTGGTACAAACTCCGGCCGGGCAGAATATGCTGGTGGACGCGGGTGAAAATAGTCAGGGTGATGTAATGATAAATTACCTGCTGTCACAGGGGGTTAATCGGCTGGATATCGTGGTCGGAACCCATCCCCATTCCGATCATATTGGGGGGTTAGATACGGTAATCAACCGTCTTCCGGTAAAAAGCATTTACATGCCGAAAGCAACCAATAATACCGAGAGTTTTCGGGATGTATTGACGGCTGTCAAGAATCAGGGCTTAAAAATATCTACCGCCAAAGCAGGGGTTGATTTGCCTCTGGACGGTCTTAACTGTCGCTTCATTGCCCCGGTTAAAGATACATATGAAAAACTTAATAATTACAGTGCGGTTATTAGACTGGACTATGGCTCCCAGTCATTTTTATTGACCGGAGATGCTGAAGCGGAATCAGAGGCCCAGATGCTAAGCTCAGGAATAGCCCTAAAATCCACTATATTAAAGGTAGGTCACCATGGCAGCAGCACTTCCACCAGCACTAAATTTCTTAAGGCGGTGGCACCCCAGTATGCAATAATCATGCTGGGACGGGACAACCCTTATAACCATCCCCATGCCCAGACTTTAACGAAGCTAAATAAAGCAGGCGTTAAAATTTATAGAACTGACCAAAATGGAACTATTGTTTTCACAACTGACGGGAAAGATATGCAGATAAGCCAGGGGAGGTAAAAAGGATGAGTAAGGGAATTATTGACCGTTTCGAAGGTGACTACGCCGTCGTGGAAATTGAAGGTGTAATGAAACCGATCAGGCGCACAGATATTCCAGGAGATGCCCGAGAGGGTGATGTGCTTACATGTGTGAAAAACCGATGGCAGGTTGACCATGTAGCTACGGCCAAACTTAAACTCGAAGTCCGGGAGTTGGCGGAAGAAGTGTGGGAATAGCTAGCGGTTTAAAGACGATACTTCTTTTAAATATGTTTATAACCATTATTGACTCAGAAGAAAGGAGCTATTGCTATGTTAATTAAGTCATCTTCCGCGCCCAGAAATGATTATGATAGTCTCGTTAAATTGTCATATGAAAAGGCCGAGCCCATCTATATTACTCGCAACAGCGAAGGTGAAATGGTCTTTTTACCAATTGAGGTATATGAAAAACGGGAAGCTGAACGCAACCGTCTGTCCGGAGCTCCGACGTTCACTACTTCTAATAACTCGGGGCCTGACCCCGAGTTATTTCCTAAACATTGTTGCAATAAGCCGTTTTGATCGGCGTGAGGTTAAAGATGATGCCAGGAAATCTTGGCCGTCCTTTAATAGAATTATCATGGCATTGTGGTCTTCATTCGGATTGCCGGCTAAGGAGTAGCTTATTTGGATGCGGTTTAAGAAGTTGTTTATTTTTTCGAAGAGCAATCCCGTCATAAACCATACCGGAAAATAATCGAGCCTAATCAGACCATCTACCATATAACGACTGGCCAAGCTGTAATCCCATGGGCATATACCAATGGTAAATCTCAGCATCCAACCGCACAAATATTCTGCCAATAATATTATGCCGGCCAATATGGTGCCCCGTATAATCCAGGGCAAGCTGCGAATTCGCTTATGCACCGGCTCCAGAAAAACTGCCAGCCCGTATATAGGAAACATCCACAAATAAGTATGCCCGGATAGCTTAAGTGACCCAACCAGTAAAGAGCCTGCTCCGGTAAAAATAATTTCACCTATCCATCCTATTAAACCATAAAATAAAAACTTTAATATCATATTAATAGTATGGTTCATTAAATCTATAAGTTTTCACCCCGTTATTGTCAAAAAGTGCCTATGCCAAAATCAACTACCTCCAGGAGGCGGTTTTCCATAATAAAGTCTTTACCCAGAGATAACGGAGTGTTTTTGTTTGATGTGATTCCTGAGGAAAGCGCCCACAGGGAGACAAAAACCGATAGCAGGAGCAGCACCAGACCCGCCCCTGCCGCCAGCATAATAACTCGGGGCCTGACCCCGAGTTATTATACTTATTCCTTGGATTCCTTGTGGGGAATTTTGTTAATCAATTCTGGAATCATTTCCATTATTTTATCTACATGTCCCCGGTTGGTTAGTGGTAAAATGCTGACTTCCTCATTCTTGATGACTATTACTGCGGTCGGGGATATTTTACCACCGGCTCCTCCTCCCCCACCGCTGCCATCACTTCCGTTGGCATCTTTCCCACTACCTGCGCCGGTGCCGGCACCAAAACTGACATTAATGACCGGGATAAGGGTTACGTTGCCTACCTGCATAGCTTCACCGAAAACGGTTTCAGTTTTGAAGAATCTGTCCAGTTGTTCAAATAGGGTGGTGATGTTCTGATTGATGTCCATTTTATCCGCCTCCTGTCTTTATTTATTGACCTTAATTATTTATACTGGCATTTTTATTGAAATGTTGCACTCTCCGATTACTGCGATGCATCCTGGGGATGTGATTAATTTTGCATGGCTGTACTGATTTTTATCCTTTTGCGTTTTCTATCCCGGGACAACTCTCTTAAAAACCTCCAGAATGGAGGACTGAACACCAATCTGATCAAATGCCAGGCTATTCCGGCCAGGGTTATAGAACCTTTAAGAAATCCTTCAATATCGAGTTTTTCATCATCCCAGACCGGTTCCAGTTGCACCTTATAATGGGACGATTCTGAAGACACTAATAAAAGCAACATATTGGCCCAGCTAGTATGATGCGGTTCGCAAAACCCGTATTGTCCTTTGATATGAAGGAGTTCGGGTTTGAAGTCATGCCACAGCCTGCTGATAAACTTTCCCAAGGGCTGGTAGGCTTTATTGCAGATTAAGTTGTGCGGCAGTGCCAGGGTCGGAGCGGAGCCGGATTTGGTTTTTTTGTTTTTAGTCTTCTGCCTGCCCCCGGATAAAGACAAAGGTATATTGAAAATACGCAGCTTAACAAGAGATTGACCGGCTATTCTTTCAATGTCAAGACGAAAGAATATTCCCTTCCGTATGGAGATATATGAATTCAAGTTGTCATGGTAAGCAAAACCCAGTTTGTATCTTATAGGTATAAACATCAAGAGCAAAAACAGTATAGATATTACTATTAGAATCAACAGCCATGGGTTCATTATTTATCGCCTTCTTCCTGCAGGTGAACAGCGTTTCACTACTTGCAATAACTCGGGGCCTGACCCTCAATTGCTTCCGCCAGCTCATTTAAATACGCCCAACGGTCGAGTAACTGTTCATGGAGTTGCACCAATTCTTGCCGGGCATCGACCAGAGTCTGCAGGAGTTGGTAATCGCTAGCGGCCTGATTAATTCTGGTATTCAGCGCCTTTATCTCATCTTCAAGCGCCGCAATCTTATCATCAATTTCTTCAAATTCCTTTTGTTCTTTGAATGAAAACTTCAATATTTTGGGTTTTGCCCCTTCATGAGGAGTGTTTGTTTTGTCTATCGATGGCTGGGCAGGTTTACGGGGCTTGACCGACGATTTTTTTGCAGATTGAAGCAGGTAATCAGAATAATTGCCTGGATACTCTTCCAATTGCCCCTCCCCTTCGAATGAGACTATCTTGTCAGCCATGCGATCCAGGAAATGCCGATCATGAGAAACTGCGACTACCGCACCGCAGAAATCATCCAGGTAGTGCTCCAGGATGCTCAGGGTTTCAATGTCCAAATCATTGCCAGGTTCATCAAGTAAAAGCACGTTGGGTGCAGCCATTAAAATACGCAAAAGGTGCAGTCTTCTTTTTTCCCCGCCGGATAGCTTCTGTAATGTATTCCACTGGGATGACGGTGGAAATAAAAAAGTCTCCAGCATTTGGGAAGCGCTCAGGAGCCTCTTGCCTGTTGATAGAAACTCACCTGCTTCGCGAATATAGTCTATAACTCTCATTTCATCCGGCAGACCTATGCTTTCTTGCGGAAAGAATCCAATCTTAATGGTACTGCCTATTTCAACGCTGCCCTCATTGGGGCTGAGTTCACCGCTCATTATGCGCAGGAGAGTAGATTTTCCTATCCCGTTAGGACCAACAATTCCCAGGCGATCATTCCTGGCCAGTATATAGGAATAGTCCTTAATAAGCATTTCATCTCTATAGCTATGAGATATGGCCTGTAAAATAATTGTTTTCTTCCCCAGACGGCTAGCTGCCGAGGATATTTTCATATTCTTTCGGCTCGTCGTTTGCAAATCCTCCTGCAATTTATCAAACCGCTCGATCCGCGCTTTTTGCTTGGTGCTCCGGGCTTTCGCACCTTTGCGCATCCAGGCCAGTTCTTGGCGTAAAAGAGACTCTTTTTTACTAGTGGTCGCGGCTTCACTTGCTTGCCGTTCCAACTTTCTCTCCAAGTACACACTCCAGTTCCCGGGGTAACTGAATAGCTGCGAGTTTTCGATCTCAATTATGCGGTTTGTCACCCGCTCCAGAAAATATCGATCATGAGTAACCATCAGCAAGGCACCTTTAAATCTCTGCAGATATTTTTCCAGCCAGTCTATAGCCTGGTTGTCCAAATGATTTGTAGGCTCATCCAAAATAAGCAGATCAGCCGGGCTCATTAGCGCAGCAGCTAAAGCCACCCTTTTACGCTGACCGCCCGATAGCTGGTCCAACCGGGCATCGAATTGGTTAATTCCCAAGCGGGTAAGAATGCTTTGAGCGTCGCTCTCCTGAGACCATGTGTCCATCTGGTCAATATCAGCAGCGTTGTTTAGCACTGCCGATATTACCGTAGCATCAGGCTCGAATTCCGGATTTTGGGGAAGGTAGTTTATCTGCAGGTGCTTGTTCTTAATAATGCTGCCTTGATCGACTTCGTCCCAGCCCACAATAAGTTTGAGAAGACTGGACTTACCAGAACCGTTGATACCCAGAACTCCAATTTTGTCGCCTTCTTCAATACTCAGAAAAATATTTTGCATAATCTGCTTATCCCCGTAAGCTTTACTGACATTATCCATAACCAGGAGATTCATATGCATCAAATTCCTTTACTAACTTCATTATCCTTTATTATAGCCCAAATAACTCGGTGGCTGACCCCAAGTTATTTCAGAAAATAAATAATTCCTGGCAACAACCTTAATAGTGAGCGCAGCGAACACCAGTGGTCCCGGGGCCTGCTAAGGCTCCGGGGCGGCCTGTCCACCTAATTTGTGATAGCTAACTGTAAACGTTCAACATCCCAGAAATTAATTAATTCCTAGCAATGTCCTACTCCGACGGCGCCAAACTGGCGCCTAGTGCCGGCAAATAGAAGGTCGAAGACCTGACTGCCGGCGACCACAGTTCTGTGGGAGTTAGAAACGAAAAAACCCTGCCTGACGGCAGAGCCTAGTTAAAAAATAATTAAATCCTGGCAACGTCCTACTCTCCCACAGAAATCTGCAGTACCATCGGCGCTGGAGAGCTTAACTGCCGTGTTCGGTATGGGAACGGGTGTGACCTCTCCGCTATTGTCACCAG
>JBAYYO010000101.1:0-6998 GCA_041672985.1 Syntrophomonas sp.
TTCCAGCATTTTCATCACCCATTTAATTTTACCATATGCAACACGAAACCCCCGCTATTTCTTGCGATTTAGCGAGGGTTCTTTGACAGTCTGACCCTGCCAGATTATATCTGGCAGGGTGTTTTTGCCTTTAATAACTGCCAGATTATAACTGCGAGAATTTGCCTGTTCCTAATGAAAAAGATCAACAACCCTTTTTATAAAATGATGAAATTACAACATATCCAAGAATTATTTGTGCTGCTACAACCTGACCGACTTCAATATTCACTATATAGGCAAATACTTTTTTTATCATCCATGGGATATCAATGCCAAAATAAATTAAATAACTACAAGCAACCAATCCCAACGGGATTCCTAAAATGGTTATCTTAGGAATATCTACTTTCCATGATCCGCTTTTTTTTATTTCATATGCAAAGTGACCGCAGATTCCAAGTAATGCCCCGACAATAACAAACAACCCCAACTGGGCCAAATAAAAGTGGATGAGTGTGTATGATTTAATACCTGATTCATGGAGCAACATAAGTGGAGGCCCTGAAATAATTAGCAAAACTAATAATAGCAACAAGAACGCTAAGTATACCCTTAATCTTCTAGACAATAATAAAACCACCTTCACAGATTTGAGAGTCTCTGCTTTGAGTTATAAAAGTAGCCAGAAGGAAAAGAAGAATATTGAGGACCACTTCTGGCGTAAAAAATTTTAATTAGGTCATCAAGCTTTTTCGATTAGGAAAATTGCTGATAGCAATCTTAAACAATTGAAAAAAGTTTATTTATTAAGGGAACATAGTATAGTTTACTTTTAGTGGATAAGGAAAAGTCCATTGTGAGCCGGTTACCGTTCTCGTTATGAGAATATCAGTTTGTCCACCGACATGGCAGGCAAAAGGATATACGTTAACATAATCACTCCAATATGGGGTATAAGTATAAGTTGCTCCACTAATTGGGCTACTTATTAAATTGTACTCACCTGAAGCAGTCCCTCTATGGGTTATCAAAGCCCCTTCGCTATGTGGATCAAAACTGGTTACTTTATAGCCATAAGTTGTTCCTCTTACATATCCGTTTTTAATAGTCATTTTTGAATCAAGAACATCCCATTTGGATGTAACTTTATTTAATTTTGCTGAATACCAATATATTGAATTAAGGTAATCAGTCCTATAGCTATAATATATAGTTTGAGTACATCTAACACTAACGCTTGTATCAGCAGCTGGTTGTTGTATATATGTGCTTCCAGATTTTATGACAGTTTGTGGTGATATATCAGTAAAAATAGTTGTTGCATATGAGTCTTCGGTAACTGTTTTTCCATGTGCATCTATTTTCCTGACTTCTTTTAATTTTTGTGTTGTCACGTAACTTTTGATATTAAATTCTTTGTTCAATTTTTCATTAAATTTTAGGTCTTTGATTAATAATTTGTCGCTAGCTAAATCTGTTTTTCCCTTTTTTGCAAGATCATACAGAACGGCCTCGTCAGTAATTGGTTCCTTACTAAATAACACCTGTTTTTGCTGAACAGAATCTATATCACTTGGTGCGCTAGATGCGCTAGCAGGTAATGTTGAAAATAAAAAACCGAATAGCATAATCATGGCTATAAGAGTAAAATTAAATTTTTTTACTATATTCATATTATATACCTCCCAATGTTATTTGTGAATTTTCCAAAGTAGCTTATAAAAGGTGTATTTTTGACGACTTAAATTTAATCACCACTTCCTTTTAATATTTTAGTTTGTTTTTTGGATATCAGAGTCTAAATACTACCGCAGGCTCCTAGGGTTGAATAATCTGTATGAAATGATGTGGCCTCCTCCTTTCAATCGTTCTTCAGGGTCCCATAAACAACTAACTAATATGTTTAATGGTGTAGATAGTTCCTTTTCCCATTCAAAGTCTCCTATCATTTTCCCCCTAATCCCGCTATCCGTTCCCCAAATCCCGTTTATTGAACCCGAATGCCCAAAATTATGCAGGAATAATGAGGTGGGATGTCCAATTCTATATTTGATAAGGGTCTTATTGGCCACTATGCCACATATTGGGGTTTGATTTATATGTTTACGCTTCCCTGGTACGCTGCCATATTTATCTCTATACCTGAAACATTCTTAATAATTCTGATTGGTTTTGCCTTGTTTAATAGCAGCATTAATTTAAAAGATTCTATTGTAGCTGCAGTGGCGATTGGTATGATTTCCCTTTTTTTAAGGAGAATCCCGATTTACCCGGGATTAAAGGTACTTATTCTAATCTTGATATTAAGTGTTACCATAACTTTATTTAGTCAAATAAAGTTATGGTACAGTTTTATTTCTGTTACTCTTGGAGCCATGATTATTGGTGCAATAGAGAATGCGGTAATGCCTGTGGTTCTTATGTCGATTTCTAAAAATGTTAATGATTTAGCCATAAATCCATGGTTGAATATCGGGGTCTTTCAACCTACGCTTTTACTGGCTATCATATTGTTCTTGTTAATAAAAAAGCTAAATTTCGTGCTTTATGACCTTGGAACCAAAGAAAGCTAATTATGAAGAAAAATAGGGATGTTTTTGTCATAAGTGTAATCCTTCTGCAAACATTGGTTATCGTCATTATGAACCATGTTATCAGGGCAGGAGTTGATATTAATATCGTCAAGCGGTGGCTACCCATTTTTGAATTGATCGTACTTATTCTTGCAATATTTAGCATCGCTTCGATAAAAAGCATTGAGAAGTATGCCAGAGAGAGAACAAAATCCAGTCTGATCAAAAGCAATCTTAAGCAGGTTGAAAGTCTCCTACAGATATTGCAGGTTGAAAAACATGAATTCAATCGTCATATACAGACTTTACAAGCAATGATTTATCTAAATAAAAATGAAGAGGCTATGGAATACATTGAGGGAATATCTGAATCTCATTGGAACTCAGATATAATTGAATTTCCAGATCAGCCGATAATTGCCGGACTATTAAATAGTAAGTACAATTTGGCCCGTTCGCATGGTGTTGGCTTTGCTGTATCGTCTGCTTGTGATTTTACAAACCTTGCTGTAGAACCATGGGATCTTGTCAGTATATTGGGGAATATTATCGACAACGCTATTGAAGCGGCTCTTCAGGATCAAGAACCGAGGGTAGGAGTGGAGTTCGTACATGTAGGTAGTAACTATACAATCATCGTTCATAATAATGGTTCAACTATAAATAAAGACGACAAAGAAAAGATATTTGAAGCAGGATTCACGACGAAGGGCTCCCTTGGACGAGGTTATGGTTTATTAATAGCCAGGACCCTGGCTAATTTTTATGAAGGAGAAATTGATTGTCGATGCGGTAAGAACACTACATTTAGGGTGATATTACCAGACAGAGAGGTAATATAATGATCGCTGTCATTTCTAACAATATAGCCACACATCTTGGTAGCAAATTAAAATCAACTCAAGATCAAATTGAAGTATATTCCTATGGTTTACAAATCCTGCTAGGAGCAATTACCAAAGTAATTTTAATTATATTTATAGCCTGGGTATTGAATACGCTGGGTATTACCCTTGTACTATTTTTAGTATTTGCCGCCTTTCGTTGTTTTGGTGGAGGAGCACATTTAAGCACCTATCCAAGGTGTCTTACATTTGGCACAGCCATCATAATTGGTCTGGGGAAATTATCGCAGTTTAATTTTAAAAGTACCGTTTTAATATTTATTTTTATATCAACTTTTATATTTGCAATGTATACGTGCATAAAATGGGTACCAGCCGGAACGGTAAAAAAACAATTTACCGATGATAAAATTCGCTTTATGCAAAAGAAAAAGCTGTTCGTGGTTATTATTATCTGGTCTTGTATTGTTGTCCATCTGATGCGACTAGTTCTGGAAAATTATGCTCTATCTGCAATTCTTGGTGGTTTAGGATCTCTATTTTTAATAACTCCATGGGGATATCAATTGTTAGAAACAATTGATAAATTTGCAGATGCGATAGGAGGTGAAAAGAATGCGTAAAATGAAATTTCAACAGACTGCTCTAAATATGTTGGCTGTGGTTTTGGCGTTTGTTGCCGGGACAGGAGTAAGTCCGAATTGTTGGTTTACTGCCTATGAACCCGATGTTCCAGAATGTCTGAAGAGATAGGAATGATTAGTAATGTTAAAAGTTTTGCTACTCGAAGATGATGACTATACCCGAGAATTCCTAAATAAATTATTAAGCGAGATTTCCGGAATAACAGAAATATTCGCTACTTCGAGTGGTGAAGAAGCAATTTCTTGGGCCGAAATTAACCAACCACAATTACTTCTTTTTGACATAGAGTTGGGGGGGAATAGCTCAAACGGTCTTTTTGTTGCTAATGCTATCTATACTTTCAATAAGGATGCCTACATTATATTTTTAACAGGTTATTCCCAATATGCTTTGGATTCATTTGCCGTACATCCTTACAGCTATATGTTGAAGCCCATCAATATTGCTAAATTCAAAGACCTCATTGCGGAAATCGTTGATAAAGTCCAAGCTCAAAGCAAGATTAATTCAGATATATTAGCATTAAAAAATAGATATGAAACAATGCACATAAACAAAAATGATATTCTTTTTATTGAAGCTCGGCGGCATAGGGCGGTTATTCATACTCTAGGCAATCACTTGGAATTAAACAAAAGCTTGGACGAGTTGGAGACAATGCTGGGTTCAGGCTTCTTGAGGGTTCATCGATCCTATATTGTGAATTTAAAAAAGATTAAGAAAACAAAGGAGATTGTAGACAGATCCTATGAGATTGAGTTCTGCGATTGTCCTAAGACAGCTTTCATGAGCCGCACTTACTACTCACATTATAAAGAATACTTTGAACTCTAACTTTTCTCCAAGGTCTAGAAGCACCGCCAATTTCCTCACTTCGATGGTTACTCTATTGCTTTTAAGGCATCTGACATCCAAACTCCGCAAAAGCGAAACTATTATATTACAATGAAGAAACAATAATCAAAAACCCCCCCCGGGCAGTTGCAGAACAATAGTTCAGGGTGTGGGATTCAGAAAGGTTTGAGAATACAAACCTAGGCTTTTCGGGATCCATGCATCGGAAATTCACAATAGAATGAGAATAACAAAGAAATATTCATCTAAGTTTGAGAATATTAGCTAAAATGGGTTATAAGTATTATCGTTTTTCAAAACAAATAACCACGCTAAGCTGCGTGGTTTCAGACTGTCAAAGAACCCTCGCTAAATCGCAAGAAATAGCGGGGGTTTCGTGTTGCATATGGTAAAATTAAATGGGTGATGAAAATGCTGGAACGTGCAATTAATCTGAGAAACAATATGCAGTTAGTAGATTTAGAAGTATTGGTACCCCAAGATCACTTATTGCGAAAGATAGACCGTGTGGTGGATTTTACTCATATACTGCGAAGATAATGGGAGACCTGCGGTTGATCCGGTAGTGCTGGTGAAAATGGTGTTGATCCAGCATTTATTCGGAATTAAATCACTAAGGCAAACCGTTAAAGAAATTGATATGAACATTGCTTATCGCTGGTTTTTAGGGTTTGATTTAACAACTCAAATACCCCATTTTGCTACAGTCAGTTATGCATTTGCCCAGCGGTTTCCCAGCGAAATATTTGAAAGCATATTCGCATGGATATTGGAAGAAGCAGTAGGAATGGGATATGTAGATGCAAGAACCATCTTTATTGATGCAACCCATATTAAAGCTAATGCCAACAAGAAGAAAAACCGTAAGATGTTAGCTGTTTCCGCTAAGTTAGACAGCCCGGAGATATGAACAACGGCTGCGTGAAGAGATCAACCAGGACCGAATCGAACATGGTAAGAAGCCTTTAAAAAATAAAGATGATGACGATAAGGGAGAAAAACAAATAACAGTATCCACCACCGATCCTGAATGCGGACTATTCCACAAGGGCGAACACAAAGTTGAGTTTGCCTATACAGCCCATGTAGCCTGCGATAAAAGGAATTTCATCTTAGGTTGCGAAGTTACACCGGGCAATGTTCATGATAGTACGGTATTTGATACCGTCTACGACAAAGTGGTAGACTCATTTCCTGAAGTTGAGACAATTGCAGTAGATGCCGGATACAAAACACCCTGGATATGTAAGAAGATCATTGATGATAATCGCAACCCCTCCACTCCCTACAAGCGTCCTATGAGCAAAAAGGGTTTTTTCCATCCTTATGAATATGTATACGATGAATACTACAATTGCGTAATATGCCCCAACAATCAGGTATTGCCATATACAACCACCAACAAAGAGGGATACCGCGAATTTAAAAGCAATCCCGCAATTTGCAAGGACTGTACTGATCTGAATAAATGCACTAATAGTAAGGGCTTTCAAAAGGTAGTAACCAAGCACATCTGGGAGGATTATATAGATCAGGCGGAAGACTTCAGACAATCATCGGCTGGTAAGGAAAGCTACAGTTTACGAGGTCAGACTATCGAAAGGGTATTTGCTGATGCCAAGGAAAAATATGCAATGCGTTATACTTTGTTCAAAGGTTTAACCAGGGTTCGGAACTGGGTGAGACTCAAATTCGCGGCCATGAATCTCAAAAAACTAGCAATGTGGGCTTACTAAGCCCCATTATTCCTTTATTTTTACCTCACGATTGAACACCTCCGATTGAAATTTGAACGATTTAATCTAAATCATTAAAATATTGCCCTGACATAGTTAAAGGCCACGTTTCAAAAAACTGAAACATGGCCTTTTTTGACGGTCTGAGCAGGCATCATTACGATGCCTGCTTTTGAGTTTGGAGCTGATTCTATTTTGCTTTTAATGCCATCGCTTTGCGATGCAGGGGACCGAAAGGTGCCCCGATGGGAAGAACGGTATAACCATAATGGGAATTCAAGACGATAGCGCCTGAGCCATAAAAGGAGAATATAGCCACACCCATTTCAGCATAGGCAGCCAGCTCATGCCAGGCCTCCCCA
>JBAYYO010000102.1:0-6959 GCA_041672985.1 Syntrophomonas sp.
CTGGATGTTATCTGCATCTGCCAGCAGGCAGTGATAGTACTCTCTACCCTCTTTGCTTCCTATCAGATGATGACTCAGAAGATAATGTGAGCAGAAAGCCTGGAATGCTTCTTCCTGCTCTTCTGTTCTCTCTTCTGCATCTAACTCTATGTATGCTTGTACTCTCATACTCCTCCTATACTGTTGTTAGTTTAATTGCTTCTTCTGGTGTTAGTACTTCTTTAAAATACTTGATGTTACCTATTTCACCATTTATGGAGTAAGTATTAATCTCTGAGATACCAATATATAGTTTTGATAAATTCACAGGTATTGAACAAGAGGTGTCTGGTGTCAGATCAACACCATTTGTATAAAATGTAGTTGAATTATTTCTATACACAAGGGCTACTTTATTTAATTGTTGTGGTACTATAAAAGAACTGTTAATAGAAGCTTCGGATGCACCACCCGTTATGATTTCTCCACGACCCACTCCTGCCGGGGTTAATGCAATCAATACCTTATTAGTGTTTGTCCCATCTGTTAGAGTAAGTACTCTTCTCCATGTGGCTGAGACAGAGCTAACACCAAAAAACTCACAGTACAAACTACCCTGTCCTTGTGTGATAACATCTCCGACATCATAATGCAGTGCATCTACCTCTCTTGAAACAGGTGTGGTTGTTGTTGGAATGTATGATGTTAGGGTAGTTGCGAGTTGTACACCAGTAACAATTATACCATTTGTTGATACAATACTTACTTCTGGAAAGAGTAAGAACCTATGTGTTGATGAACCTGTTGGCACTGTATAGGCAAAAGATACTAAATACTCACCTGTCCCAGCTAATTTGGTATAAGTGATTTCTGTTATTGTGGTTGGATTAGAATATGTACTCGGTACACCACCTGTCCATGATATGGTGAGTGTATTCATTGTGCTTTTGACAATGTCCCAAAATGCGACTGAACATTGAACAGAATTTAAATTCTTTATAAATAGAGAAGCATAATACTTTGTACCAGCAGTTAATGATAGTTTTTCATCATCTCCGCCATACATAGCACCCCCAACACTGCCTATCTGTATAAGTCTAAATGCTGGCAACCCAGCTATTGTATCAAGCCCTGATATTAATGTCACACCACCTCCCCAATCATTAATCCACGAGGAGAGGTTTTGCGAGTTTTTAATTAAGTTAGTAGCAGCAGGCTCGCACAAGTACCTACCATTCTGGAATCTCGGAACATCAATCCCCGCAGTCTGCACAAGGCCATTTACATCTATGTACGTTGCTGTGCTGTTTCTGGTGAAGTTTGCAGGCATCCCACCAATTGACGAATCAAGCTTATCAGCAAGCGGAATTATAAAGCGTGGCATCGTAGAAATAGGCAACGCCAACGAGCGCGACACTCTAGTATATAACTGTACCATTAGCTAAAAATCTCTTGATATTTTACCCACGTTTTGCAAAGCTGTTCGGCAATTGTGGCACCGCCTGCGATGGTAAGTTGAATCTTTTTTGTCCCGGCAACAACACCGCAGCCGGTATAAAGTAAGTGCTTATCTAAAGTCAGGTTTGCTTTTGCGCCTGCTGTTGAGCTTATCAAAACAATTGGCGCGGTGTCTGTTGACTGTACGCTGATAGATGTCAAAGAACCGGCTGCGTCACCTGTTAAGTCCGAAGGAATTATCAAACCAAATTCGAGCACCTGGATTGAGTATGATGGAGCTGTAAATAAATCGTAATCACCAGCCACTTGATGGAGATCAATAGTCGAGACTGAAAATAAATGATCCGGATTGTTTTTAAGAAACCAATTCAGCCCGGTATAAGAAAAAAGGCATCCAGTATCATATTCGAGGAATGTGGCGCCTATCGGTACGTATGTGGATGGTTTTGTGTCTGTTGAAAGGCCTATGAACCTGTTGTTCATTGCGCCTATTGCTGAAACTGTCATATTATTAACCCTTTTTCTTTTTGGGGGTTAAAGGGGCATGGATTACCAGCCCCAATAATGTTTAATATTCCCTGGCAACTCTTACCCAGTCGATATGTGCATCGCAATCGTCGCCGTGGCCTGCGTTTAAAATAAACTGGAAGGCCATCTCTTCGTCTGTGGGGACTGTTGCAGTAGCCAATAGACATGTGCTTGCCAAAGCAACACCGTTGGCATAAAAGGTAACGGTTGTCCCATCGCAATATGCACCGATTTTGATATAGGTATCGGCAGCCAACGTTACAGCATCTGCCTGTACCACCACGGCTGCACCGGAAGCTTTTCGATGGACTGTATCAAGCTTATCGCCATCAGCTTCGACACGTAGGAAGCCAATGTAATCTTTATCCTGCAAAGCGCCTGTTGTAGTCATAACGCCGTCTTGGGCCAACGTTCCAGGCTCAACGAATCCGCAAAACAAGCCGAACTTTGCGTCTGTGATGTTTTTTGCTTTGATCCTTGTTTCCCACCATGACTTTTTCCCGGATGTCAAAACAAATTGCCCGGCTGTATCAAGGGCACCGAGTACCTGTATAGCCACAGTTTCGTTATCTGTTGTCGTTGCAAGTTTCAATACGCCGTTTGGATCTGTTGCAATATTGGAAATTGTTGATCCGGCAGTGGCACCGGTGAACCCGCTTACACCTCCGGCCAGGTACGTTTTTGTTTGGTTGTTCGCCAGGGCATGGCTTCCATTGAAATCGTTAAAGTATGCCATACCTTTTGTCGGGTCCATGGCATAGTCCATCCATGGGCATCCGGTCCACAAACCAATAGATGGTCCACGCCCTGTGTTGGCTCCTGCAATGGGCAGCGTCAGCGTTGCGCCGTCTTCTACTTCCAATGTTCCGCCATCTGCAATGACGGTTTTGTCTCCACCGTCAGTCCGATAGCATTTAGGTTGATAACTCATTTCATTTTCCTTTCAATCGGTGGTTGCCCCGGGATTTCCCGAGTAGTCAAAATGACCCGATATTAAACGGCTGCCATTTCAGGGTGTCCTTTTACAAGGACGATGGACATGGGCGGATCAACAGTGCCTGTTACGGTTGCCGTAAGCTCCAGATATCGCTTTCCGCCGACGTACCCCAGCTTATACAGGGTGTTGTCTTCAGTGGCAGCGTCTACAGTCAACACGACACCGGACGCAACAGTAAGCTCCAGCATGTCATCGGTTTCCACGTTGGCGTAAGTTGTACCGTCGGCAGAGTCTTTGAGGGTAAAAACAATTTTGTTCGATCCGTCCATGCTGGCATCAAGGCCAACATGGATTAGCAAGCAGGCAGAGTTGAAGCCCTGGAGGTCAAGGTCGGTATATGTTGCAGTTGTATCAAAGGCGATGGGATCGAGTACGGATTCAACCTCGATGTTGTTGTAAAGGTCTTTCATTGGTCTTTTCCTTTATTTTATGGCCGGGAATGACCCGGCACAATCGTTTTGTTAACTGGTTGCGATGCGCAATGCTTTAATCGCCTCATGCAAAACTAAGCCGCCGCCAACGCGACGAGTCGTATAGAACAGCACATTTCCTTTGGATGAATACGGATCTCTGAGAACACGGATGCCCATACGATCAAGGATAAGATATGCCCGTTTGAAGTTACCAAAAAACAGCGGGTAAGCGCCGGCGCCGATATCTGCAACGTTGTCATCATACGCCACCGGTTTACCGAGCAACATATCAGGAGTATTTTCCATGAAACCTGGCCGCCAGATGTAATTGCCTTCACCGTCTTTCAGGGTCCGGATTTTTTCACAGGTTGCGTCATTCATCAGGAACGTGGCGCCGTTACGGTATGTTGATTTCAGGGCATGTTGAAGGCCAATAAGCTTGTCTGCGTTGTTGAGCAATGTAGCGTGGCCGCCAGCTACATATCCAACCTTCCCCCATGCGTAAGATGAGTTTGCAACAAAGTCGTACCCGGCAATGCCTGTGGGTTTTGCAACACCATCGCCGGTGATAAATGCTGCACCTTCTTGCTCGTTGAACTCAACTGAAACCTCGTCAGCCAGCCAGGATGCCAAATCCATAAATGAATCATCCAATGCCATCTGAGTCGCGCCGGGTTCGGCATAGATTTCTTTCATATTGATTGCGATCTGCTTGAGCGTGGGTGTGTTGGTTTCGCTTCTTGATTCCTTTTCAGCTACCCACCCGGAAGATGTCCCGCCGGTATTCACAACCTTTTTGTATTCATTGACGCCGATTGTGCGCACAGTTGCAAGTTGCCTCATAACTGAGATTGTTCCTGCAACCCGTTCAATTGCCTTGTCGAACTCAGGAGGCGCAACGATATACCCCCCGTCAGGATCTGATAAAGTTGAGAGTCCTGCCTCTACCTGAAGTTTTCTTACTGCTTCAAATCGATCATCCCCGCCTTTGCGGAACCATGCGTCAAAAGCCTTTGCATGTTCTGCCTTTACGCCGTTTGATGTGGACCCACCGCCGTCAGGGGCGCCGATCCGGCCAACTACCTTTTCCAGGTTCTCAATTTCAAATTTGAGGTTTTTCAGGTCTGTCATTTCGGCATTGATCTTTTCAATCTTTTCTGTCAAGATCGGATCATCTTTGCTTGTTGATAGTTCCTTCAACTTCTTGTCGTTCTCAGCCTTAAACTCTTCAAAGGCTTTACCGATCGCCTCAATTGTGTCTTTAAGTTCTGTGCTCATATTTACATTCCTTTGAATTTCAATAGTGTATTTTGCGCTGCAATCTGTTCTTCAAGGTTTCTAACCTTTTCATCAATATAGCTTTCGTCATGCTGGCGTCCCGCAAGCAAGGCTTTAGCTTCAGATCGAGACATCCCGGCATCCCGCAAGGCGCGTTCGATAGTTCTTTCGGTCGGTTTTCGTTGTTCTGATTGTAAAGTATCAGGTGCGCTTGCAAACATGGATAAATCAAATTTAGCTTCGGCAGGTGAACCGGCATTGAGGATGGTGTCGATAAGGCCATGGGCTTTTGCCTCTTTTGCATTAAAGAAAGAGGTGGCTTTCATCATGTCTGCAAGTTCTCTTTTGCCGAGCTTTGACCGAGCATGATAAATATCAATCATGTTGGCGTCGATCTTCTTCAATAGGTCTATAAGGTCATTCAACTCATATTGATTGCCGGCGGTAAATGCCCATGCGTTATGTATCATTACAAAGCTTGAACGGTATGCCTCTATGGTATCCCCGGCCATTGCAATAATGCTGGCAGCACTGGCAGCAAGGGCCTCGATCCTCACCGTGACCTTGGCAGGATGTTCTTTTATGGCCTGAAACAATGCAAAACAGTCAATAATATCCCCGCCAGGGCTATTGATTCTAATGGTCATTTTCTCTGATTTGATTTGCGATATTTCTTTGACCATTGAATTGATGTCATTGAATGGAAATCCAAGGACATCGTATATGAAAATCTCAGTCTCACTAGTTGACAGCGAGTTGATTTGATACGGGAGACTGTTGTCTATCTGTTTTCCCCAAAAAGCAGATATGGCCCTTGCATTTTTGTCTGTTTTGTAGTTCATATTTTACCCCACTTTATAAAAACCATTAAGCTGCTATCCTGGAACCCTTACTCATGTTCTCTTTTGCCTCAAGGGGCCTTAGATTTGATAATGCCCAACAATCTTTAAATTCTTTGTCATCAGGGCTATTGAAATTGAAAGAAGCTATTGGGCGTGCATGATCAATGTGCCAATATGACCCGTAATTTTCCCAGGTCATGTTTTCATCAAATTGCTTTTCAAGATGTATTTTTAATTGGTCAACATCATAGCCCACTAAAGATTCCCAATGCCTACCGGCCTTCATGCCTCTCTGCAATGACTCGTTCATGCGCTTTGATATGGTGCTACTAATATGACCCTTTGGTGTGCTTCTGAATCTGCGGTTGTATTCTCTTACTGATTTTTTTCGTTTCTCTGGGTTATTTTCCGCCCAAGACTTGCCGCATTCTGCGTGCCTTTCTTTATTCACTTGGTATCTCTCTTTAGCCATCAAGACATATTTTTCTCTATTTCTAAAATAATGATCTCTTGACCTTTTGATTTCTGATTCTTTATTCGCCTCTCGGTAAGCTTTTTTCTTCTGTTTTATTTTTTCTTTATTTTCTTCTCGGTACTGTTTGTTGTAATTCAGTATTTCTTCTTTATTTGTTTCATAATTTTTACGCTTACTTGTTTTGATTTTTTCGGCGTTCTCAGTTGCGTATTTTTTATTTCTGGCGTCCACGACATGCTTATTTCTCTTATAACCAGCCTTGCTTGACACGCTCACGCAGTCTTTACACCACGGGAAAAGACCATCTGATCTGCTTTTATCCTTATGGAAATTTTCTAAGCTTTTTTCAGTGCCGCATTTTTTACATAGTTTCATTTCTCTGCCTTCCCGCTGTCCTGCCGGACTGTGCTTGTTCGTGGGGCGTAAACTTCCCCGCCTGTATATGGGTTCATTTCTAAAAGCTCCCGGCATTCGTTTGGATTCATGATTTCCTTGGTTATGGCAGTCGCAAACCCTTCCATCTGTTCTTTAAAAGATCCTCTTAATAGCCCCTGAGTTACAAATTTATAATAATGACTTTCTTGCATTTGTTTGGACAGGATATCCCTGTTAAAAGCCTCTTCAATTGACACAAGCCATGGCACCAAAGTGTAAACGACAAAGCTGATGGAGAATTGTTCTGCGCTTGCGAATGTGGCATTTGCGTCTGATTTATTAATCAATGAAAGGGGTATCGCGAAGAATATATCTACAATCTCCGACCTTTGGTATTGCCGTAACTCAAGGAATTGTGCATCTTTTGGATCAATGGTGATCTTGTGGGCTTTCATGCCCTCTTCGAGCAACATTAACCTATGTGCTTTCCCGAGCCCTGAATATTTTTCATTTAACGAACTTTTGAGGTGATTGTATGCCTCTTCTCCGAGCCTGCCAGGGTGTTCAACTATCATCCCAGGATGAGTTCCGGACCCAAAATATCTCGCACCAAA
>JBAYYO010000103.1:0-6929 GCA_041672985.1 Syntrophomonas sp.
GATAGGGTATGGGCACCGTAAAACCGTCCTGATCATATACAGTATCAGCGGATTTTTCGGCCTGATAGCGATCCTGTTGAACTTCGTTAACCGGCCCGGCGCCACCCTGGTTCTGGCTGTCCTGCTGCTATTCATAGTGGCCGGAGCCGAGAAGATAGGCATGCGGACGGGCGGCACGATAGAGATTCCTAAACGGGGCAAAACCGCCTCGACCTCGCACATGTAAGATAGTGGATAGTGGATAGTGGATAGTGGATAGTGGATAGTGGATAGGGGACAAGGGATAGTTGAGAGTTGAGAGTTTGTGTAAAATCGGGGGAGGATTGACATGAAATTATTTATAAAAAGGATTTTTGCACTAGCCGTGGTCTTTGGGCTCTTTTTCGGAGTGGGCTGCGGGATAGTTGATTTATTCTCACCTGATGTGAAGACGGTTACTACCGATGAAACCGATGCTCCTCCTGTAGAAGACGGCCAAAGGACCAATATCCTCCTGCTGGGTGTAGATGCGCGCAAAGGCGAAACCATTTCGCGCTCCGACACCATTATACTGGCCTCCATAGACCCCAAGCTCAACAAAGCAGCCGTAGTCTCAATCCCGCGCGATACCAAGATTAGCGGCAGTGCCTCCGGCGGCATGGATAAGATTAACGCTGCCAATGTAATAGGCGGACCCGAACTATCCGTAGAAAAAGTCGAAGAACTGATGAATGAAAAAATCGACTACTATATAGAAATAGACTTCGAAGGATTCAAAAACATCATTGATGCCATGGAAGGAGTAACCATAAATGTTGACCAGCGCATGTACAAGCCCTCCGAGGATATTAACCTCAAACCGGGTCTGCAAACGCTGGATGGCCGCGATGCCCTGGCCTTTGTCCGCTTTCGGGATTACCCCATGGGCGACATAGAACGGACCGCGCATCAACAGGAATTTATCAAAGCACTGGGCAAAGAGATACTGAAGCCTGGCACCATTGTAAAACTGCCCAGCCTGGTCAAAGAAGCCCGGGCCAACGTCAAGACCAACCTGGGACTCAAAGATATGTTGAAAATGGCCACCTGGGCTCCGGGATTCAGCAGCGGATCAATAGTAGCGCAGACCCTGCCCGGCTCATTTTACGACCAGCGCAACTCCCAGGGAGTTCTGACGGCCAGTTATTGGGTAGCTGATAAATCCAAGACCGCTACCTTGCTGGATACTATGCTGAGCGGCCAGACCGTGGCGGTGGTATCAGGAAAATCCACCACTACCGTTAAAAATACTACCGGGACTAGCACCAAAACAACCAATACCACCACAACCCAGACCCAGGCCGAAATAGACCAAACCAACTGGGAACGCTCCAAGCTCCCCAGCCCCGGCCACGGCACCAAGATATAGGGGCCTGACCCCCAGTTATTTATCTCCCCCCTCCTTCAATTATTCCAAAAAATTAAAAAAATTGCCATCCTGGCAGGATAAGCCAAAATTCTAGCGAATAATACATTAAACATACCTATGTATGAATTTTCCACCAATAGCCATGAAGGAGATAATTACTGCATGAAGACATTTTCATACAGAACCTTAGTCATGCTAACCACTGATGCCTTGCTGATCAACGCAGCCGTCTATGTGGCGCTGCTATTAAGATTTGAGGGTGAGATACCCCTCATCCATCAGCAGACATTCATAACCCATATTCCTCTGATTACGGGAATCTTCCTGCTATTCCTGATGGTGTTTAAGCTCTACAGCCGGGTATGGGAATATGCCAGCCTCAGCGAGGCCTTTTCCATACTTAAAGCCACCACCTGCAGCCTGCTGGTTATCATAGCCATCATCGAGCTCTTTAACCAGCCGCACCTGCCGCGCTCCGTACATATTATGGGCTGGTTGGGAATCACCCTGCTGATCGGATCCTCCCGCCTGTCCTGGCGCCTGTTCCGCGATTATCATCTGCAAACCAGAAGTACCGGTCGGCGGGTATTGATAGTCGGTGCCGGGGATGCCGGGGCCATGCTGGTCAGAGAAATCCAATCCAACCCTCGCCTGGGGCTAACCGCAGTGGGCTTTGTAGATGATGACCCTAACAAAAGAGACAAAGTGATGCTGGGACTGCAGATCCATGGCAGACGCTCTGAGATATCGGCTCTGGTAAGGGAGATGGAGATCGATGAGATAATCATTGCCATGCCCTCCGTAAGCAAAAATGAGATTCGCTCCATAATCGACATTTGCAAACAGACTTCAGCCAGCTTGAAGATTCTCCCCGACATCTACATGAGTAGCACCGGTTCAATGATAACCAGAATACGCGACGTGCAGATGGAGGATTTATTGGGCCGGGATGCAGTAGAAATAGACCTGAAGCAGGTGTCCGGTTACATCAACCAGAAAATCGTTCTGATAACCGGGGCCGGGGGCTCCATAGGTTCAGAACTGTGCCGCCAGATTGCCGGCTTCAGACCCCGTCAGCTGGTTATACTCGATAACTGCGAAAACAACCTTTTTGATATGGAAATGGAATTAATCGATACCGGCTATGGAAATGACATCGCAGTAGAACTGGCAGATGTTAAACACCTTCATAATGTGGAATCAGTCTTCAGCAAATACCGGCCCCAGGTAGTCTTTCATGCAGCCGCCTACAAACATGTGCCCATGATGGAACGCCACCCCGAGGAAGCCCTGCGCAACAACGTACTGGGGACCCTGAACACCGCCGAGATGGCCGACAAATACGGAACCGAGATATTCGTCCAGATATCAACCGACAAAGCCGTAAACCCCACCAGCGTGATGGGAGCTACCAAGCGTATCGGTGAACTGATAATCAAAGACATCAATCGGACCAGCTCCACCTGCTTCACTGCCGTTCGCTTTGGCAACGTCCTGGGCAGCCGGGGCAGCGTCATACCGACCTTCAAAAAACAGATCGAGCGGGGCGGCCCGGTTACCGTCACCCATCCCGATATGACCCGTTACTTCATGACCATACCGGAAGCCGTCGAACTAGTGATACAAGCCGGGGCAATCGCCCGCGGGGGAGAAATCTTCGTCCTGGACATGGGAGAACCCGTCAAAATAGCCGACATGGCCCGGGACCTGATCAAGCTCTACGGTTACCAACCCGACGAGGATATAGAAATCAACTACACCGGTACTAGGCCGGGCGAGAAACTTTATGAAGAGCTCTTCTCCGGGCGCGAAGAGATGGCGTCCACCCTCTACGAAAGGATATTCATCTCCCGCAAGGAAATGGACCTGGCCTATGCAGGCATAAATAAAAAGATACCCCTACTGATTCAAAAAGTTGGCTCAGACAGAGGTGCCATCCTAAACATGATCGCCCGTATAGTGCCCGAATACACGAAGCCGGATTATATCCTCCCCGCCCCCAAAGCGCCCCAAGAAGCCGTGGTATACAGGGGAGAAACCTTGCAGCAAAAGGCCAGTGGATAGTGGATAGGGGATAGTGGATAGGGGATAGTGGATAGTGGATAGGTAATGTCGAAGAGTATTGCGTATGATAAGGCTTTTGATTTTGCGGTTCAGATTATTGAATTGTATCAGTATCTTAGTGAAGAAAAGAGAGAATATGTAATCTCCAAACAAATATTGCGATCAGGAACAAGTATTGGAGCAAACATAAAAGAGGCATTACAGGGTAGCAGTAAAAGAGATTTTATTTACAAAGTCAATATATCGCTCAAGGAAGCCTCAGAGACTGAATACTGGCTGGAACTATTGAGAGCCAGCAACTACATAGATCAGAAAAAGCATGAAAGTTTATTGTATAACTGCCAGGAACTGATAAAAATTACCACAGCAATTATAAAAACATCTAAACAAAGCAACCATAGAGGAGAATCCTAACTTGTCAGAAAAAAACTATCCACTATCCACTATCCACTATCAACTAATTGACCTGCATACCCACATACTGCCGGGAGTAGACGACGGCGCTCAAGACCAGGAACAATCCCTGGCCATGGCCGAAGTCGCCATAAAAGACGGCATAACTATGCTGGCAGCCACCCCCCACGTAATCAGGGGTGCCTTCAACAATTGTAAAGATGACATTTTAAAAAAAGTTGAGAGCCTAAACATAAGTTTGGAAAAATCTGGGAAACCCTTGCTAATCCTGCCCGGAGCAGAATACTACCTGGAAACCGACCTGCCCCAAAGACTGGCCGATGGAGAACTCTTAACAATAAACAACACCGGCCAATATCTAATGGTAGAACTGCCGGCGGCCATGGTGCCGAAATACACGGAGCGCATCCTTTTCGAAATCCAATTGCAGGGAGTCACCCCCATAATAGCCCATCCGGAAAGAAATGCCGGCTTGGCCAGGCACCCTGAATTATTACAGGCTTTTGCAGAACGAGGCATATTAGCTCAGGTCACCTCCCACAGCCTCACCGGCCTATTTGGCAAAACAGTACAAAGAACAGCCCGAGGATTCCTGCAGAGAGGCTTAATCCACCTCATAGCCTCCGACGGCCACGCCGCCCACGGACGCTCCCCGGTGCTCTCCAAAGCTTACCAGGAAATAGAAAACAGGTGGGGTCCCCAATACGCCCAAACCCTAACATACGAAAACCCCCACTTAATAATAAACGGCCACCCCGTCCCCCCCACCCAGCCACCCCCCGGAAAAACCGGGTGGCAAAGACTCCGCCGATAAAGTGGAAGGGCCTGAGATGTAACCAGGGGACATGTATCTATCAGAAAACCGATTTTTCCTAGTTTTTTCCCCAATCCGTGCAGGTATTTGCTAAAATATGTAGAATACATTTAATATTTACCACATTGAAAGGAGTACCAATCTTGACAGACACTCATCGCAGCTCAGATCCAGCTGAAGAAGAAATAGAGATAGACTTGCGCCAAATCCTAACCGTACTAAAAAAACGGAGCAAGCTGATCATCGCCATAACCCTCTTAACTACCCTGGCATCCGGTCTGATCAGCTATTTCGTCCTGCAGCCGGTCTATCAGGCCAAAACCCTGCTTATGGTAACCGTAGCCTCCGAGAAACTACAGACCACCGTCAACCCCCAGCTGAACCAAAACCGGGATCCGGAGGTCAGCCCTCTGACCCCCATGCCCGTTTTAACCATGAACACCTACTTAGGGCAGCTGAAGAGCGAAGCCACCATGAAACGCGCCCTGGATGACTTGAAAATACCAGGCCAAACCATTGGCGGCTTATCATCCATGGTCGAGGCCAGCATAGTAAAAGACTCCAACCTTATCGAACTGAAAGTAAAACACACCGACCCTGTTTTGGCCGCAGCCATCGCCAATACCGTGTCGAACGAATATCTGGAACTAATGAAAGAATTCATGTTCTCATCAGTGGTAGTGATATCGCCGGCCAATGTGCCCACCAGCCCGATAAAACCAAATAAGCAAATGAATATAGCCATAGCCTTCCTGCTGGGATTTATGCTCTCCACCCTGCTGGCCTTCCTGCTGGAATACCTGGATAATACCCTGAAGAGCCCGGAAGATATCAGCAGAGAGTTGGACGTGCCCGTACTGGGCATCATTCCGTTCAAATCCGACCAAAACACCCGGCAGAATACATATGGAGGTAACCAATGAGCAAGAAAACAAAACCATCCACGGAACGAGACTTTGATCTCGAACTGATTACCCATAAAAGTCCGAAATCAGCCATGTCTGAAGCCTATCGTGCTCTGCGGACCAATCTGGGCTTTGCCGGTATGGAGCAGCCCTTTCGTTCCATTCTGTTAACCAGCCCCAGTGCCCAGGATGGTAAATCCACCGTGGTATCCAATCTGGCGGTGGTGATGGCCCAGGCCGGGAATAAAGTAATCCTGGTCGATTGTGACCTGCGCAAACCAGTTCAGCACAAGATATTTAGCATGGAGAACTATAAAGGTTTCACCACCTGTATATCGCAGCAGTTAAATGTTGAAGAAGTGGCCTGCAAAGGCCCCGTGGAAAACCTAACCGTGCTGACCAGCGGCCCCATCCCCCCCAACCCGGCGGAAATACTGAATTCCGCCCGAACCCGGGCTCTGTGGCCAACTCTGCTGGAAAAATACGATTATGTTTTCATAGATTCACCCCCGATGATAGCCGTGACCGATGCCGCCATCCTCTCCAGCCAGGTAGATGGAGCCATACTGGTGGTTCGTTCCGGAGTGACCCGTAACGATTTGGCCCGTCAGGTAAAGGAGCAGTTCGCCACAGCCAACGCCCGCCTGATCGGCGTAGTATTAAACCAGGTGAAAATGGATGCCAGTGACTATTACCAGTACTACTACTATGCAAATGATACTGAGCCAGGTAAAAAGCTGTTTAGCTTCTGAAACATGGGGACTGTCCAAGTGACATGGGGACGGTTCGAGCGTCACGCAGAGAAGTGACTTGGGGACGGTTCGAGCGTCACGAGCGCAGCGAAGTCCGGAGGGCAGACGATGGAACCGTCCCCATGTCACGGACGATGGAACCGTCCATGTCACGAGCCCCCGAGTAGTTCAAGATTAGTGTAAAGAAGGTGATTTCATGGAAAGCATCAACCAATTTGTTTTATTCACAACTGAAGACGGAGACGTTAGGTTGAGGTTGTTTCTTGAAGATGAAACATTATGGCTCTCTCAGAAATTGATTGGTGAGCTGTTTCAGGTGGAGTCACACACAATCAATTATCACATTAAAGAGATTTATAAGAGTGAGGAACTGGATGAAATCTCAACTACTCGAAAATTTCGAGTAGTTCAAAGAGAAGGAAATAGAGACGTTGCGAGAGATGTGCAAAAAATTATCTTTCAGAACAAGAAATAAAAAGACTAGAAAGAACCATCTCCTCATTTTTTGACTATATTGAAAATGTTATTGAGAATAGGGAAACTTTCACTATGGAAGAATTTGCGAACAGCGTAGTAAGGTTTTTGGAATTCAA